>NZ_JBFOEF010000007.1:0-199124 GCF_040886645.1 Enterococcus sp. GC34 | reverse complement strand
ATTATTAGCTAATGCAGAAGCTTTTTTTATTCAAAGGCCATTCTTTCAATTCGATCGAACGCTTCCTTTAATAAATCTAAATTTTGTGTTGCGGCTAAACGAATGTACTCATCGCCTGTTGTTTCACCAAATGCTTTTCCAGGAATCACTAATACTTGTGTCTCTTTTAAAAGCTTTTCCACAAAAGGGACGGAAGTTAGTCCAGTTTTTTGAATATTAATGAAGGCGTAAATACTTCCTTTGACTGGATGAAGCGAAAGGAAAGGAATCTTTGCTACTCGCTGGGCCACATACTCTAAACGTGTTTGGAACACTTCAACGATTGGGTCTACAAATTCGTCAAAATGTTGTAACGCATAGATTCCTGCTTGCTGTGACAATGTAGGCGCAGAATACGTAACGCCTTCATTAATTAATTTGGCTACTTCGTTAATATAGTCTGGGGCAATCATATAACCAATACGCCAACCAGTCATTGCAAAGGCTTTTGAAAAGCTACCAAAAGTGATAGTATTTTCTGGAGCAAACGTAGCCATGGGAGTAAACGTTTCTTGGAAACAAAAGGCTTCATAAACTTCATCTGAAAGAATGTATAAGTTGTGTTCAATCGCTACCTGTGCGATTTCTCTGAAAGTTTCTTCAGAGAAAACAGCGCCTGTCGGGTTATTCGGTGAATTAAGAATAATCGCTTTGGTTTTAGGCGTGATTTTTTCTTTCAAAAGAGCTACATCAATTTGGAAACCATCTTTTTCATAGGTTGGTAAAAAGACCGGAACGCCATCTGCTAAAAGAACTTGGTCTTTATAAGGAGAGAAATAAGGTTCATGAATAATCACTTCATCTCCAGGATTTAGAATCACTTGTAAGGCAAGGTACATTCCGTGCAGAGCGCCAACTGTGGCCCGGACTTGATTCGGTTGAAAGGATAATTGATAATGTGACTGATAAAACTGAATGACCGCCTCAATGAATGCCTCGCTACCATCAGAAGCGGTATATTTTGTATGCCCATTTTTGGCATCGTTAGCTGCTTGTTCGATAATCCGCTCATCGGTAATTAAGTCAGGGTCACCAATCGATAAATCGATTAAATTTGGGGTCTTTTTCGCCAATGTTGCAATATCCATGAGTAAATTTTCAGTAGGTTGTTGGTAACGTGTTGCGATATTCTTGCGATCCATACCAGGTGCTCCTTTTTATAAAACTTTTCTTAGAAAATCTTGTGTTCTTGGGTTTTGTGGCGCATCAAAAATTTCTTCAGGTGTGCCTTCTTCTTGAATGATTCCTGCATCCATAAAAATGACACGGTCCGCAACTTCTTTTGCGAAGCCCATTTCGTGGGTAACCACTACCATTGTCATCCCTTCAATAGCTAAATTTTTCATAACGGATAGCACTTCGCCCACCATTTCAGGGTCTAAGGCAGAAGTTGGTTCATCGAACAGCATCACGTCAGGGCGCATGGCTAAAGCACGAGCAATCGCTACCCGTTGTTGTTGCCCACCAGAAAGTTGAGCGGGATAATTTTCTTTTTTATCTGATAAACCAACTTGTTCCAGTAAAGAAAGAGCATGTTCTGTGGCTTCGGCAGCGGCTTCTTTTTTTACTTTAACAGGACTAATCGTTAAGTTTTCCAAGACATTTTTATGCGGGAAAAGATTGAAATTTTGGAATACCATTCCCATTTTTTGACGAAGTTGATCAATGTTGGTATTTTTATCTAATAAATTTTTTCCTTCAAATTCAACGCTACCACCAGTTGGTGTTTCTAATAAGTTCAAGCAACGTAAAAAAGTACTTTTACCACTGCCAGAAGGGCCAATAATTACGACAACTTCACCAGCTTCAATTTCTAAGTCAATTCCTTTAAGTACTTCATTTTTTCCGAATGTTTTCTGTAAGTTTTTAATGTTAATCACTAGTACTCATTCTCCTTTCAGCAACACCTAATAGACGCGAGATAGTAAAGGTTAGGACGAAATAAATCAACGATACAATTAAGTAAGGTAAGAAGGGTTTAAAACTTGCTCCTTGAACGTTGCCAGCTTGGAAAATTAGTTCCGAAACACCAATGACTGAAACAACGGAAGATTCTTTAATTACTGTAACAAATTCATTGCCTAACGCTGGTAAAATATTTTTAATAGCTTGTGGGAAAATGATGTATCGCATTGCTTGGTTTTGATTCATTCCCAAAGAACGAGCAGCTTCCAATTGTCCTTTATTAACTGCCTGAATACCAGCACGAATAATTTCTGCTACATATGCACCACTGTTTAGAGAAAGGGCAATACAACCAGCTGCTACTTTTGATAAGTCTAAACCAAGAACGCCTGTCCCGAAATAGACAATAAAAATTTGAACAAGCAAAGGAGTGCCACGAACATATTCGATATAAGCAATGGCAATGCCACGTAAAATTTTGGAATTGGCTAACTTCATTAAGGCAAGTAATGCCCCTAAAATGGCACCAAACAAAACACCAATGAAAGCTAGGAAAATGGTATAGCCTGCACCGTTAAGGTAGAACTTTCCATACTTTTGTAAAAAGCTTTGATCTTTTTGGAACATTAATTGATTGGCTTCTTTTTTATAACCGTCCATTAATTTTTGATCATTAATTTGTTTAATAGAGGCATTTACTTTCTCCGTCAAAACGGGCGCATCTTTAGGAAAAGCAACGGCAGTATCTTTTGAGCCTTTTTCAAAGGTAACATCAGCAAAAGCTAAATCCTCATTTTGAGAAACATAGGCTTCGCCAACCGGTTCTTCCATAACGACTGCATCTAATTTATTATTTTTTAGATTCATAATTAAATCTGGAATTTTTTGAAGAGAAGTAGGGACAGCACCGGTTAATTCGGTTTTAATTAATTCTTCTTGTGTCGTTTGCTTTTGGGCACCCGCACGAACGCCTTCGAAATCTTTAGTGGAATGAAATTTATCTTTGTCTTCTTTCCGAACAATGACTCTTTGTTGAACGTTCATATATGGTTGAGAAAAAGCTACTTCTTTTAATCGTTCAGGCGTTGGCGACATGCCAGAGATGACCATGTCAATCTTGCCAGTTTTTAAGGCCCCTAACAGAGCATCAAAGCCTAGTTCTTCGATTTTTAATTTAACGCCTAAATCGTCGGCAATTTTTTGAGCAATAGAAATATCAAAACCGACAATTTTATCTTCACCATCTACTTTTGCATGAAATTCATAAGGGGCATAGTCTGCGGATAAGCCGACAACTAGTTCTCCCTTTTGGATGATTTTGTCATAGGCTGGATCGTTTTCGGCTGCAAAAGTTTCTTTAATAGGTAATAATGAGAGCAACAAGAATAAAATTGGTAAAATCGTCTGTAGCCATTTTTTACATTTGGTCATTTGCGTAAACTCCTTTTTGTATTATTTTTATAAATATTCAAAAAAAGCGAATAAATGTATAAAAATTTATTGTGTTATGATGTGGTTTATCATATCATAGAATATGTAAAAGTAAAAGTAGTAGAGTTGAAAAAATACAACTTTTTCAAAAAAATTTTCAAAAGTCAAAAATGAAGGGGATTTTCAAGATGGAACAATCATTAATTGTGAGAGGGACACCACAAGAGTATCTTTGCGAAATTGGTTCGTGGGAATTATTAGAAGGACAACTATTATGCAGAAATATTCATCGTGTATTCATTTTACACGGGACTGAGTCATGGCAAGCGGCAAAACCGTATTTTCCGACGTTTCAAAAAGTAACAGCTGTTTTTGAAAACTATGGAGGTGTTTGTACAGATCAACGTGTGCAAGAGTTAGAAGCGCAAGTGCTGGACAATCATTTAGAGGCCATCGTCGCTGTTGGTGGAGGAAAAGTGGCCGACTTGGGCAAAGCCTTAGCACACAAAATGGCGTTACCGGTAATTATTTTGCCCACTTTAGCAGCTACTTGTGCACCATGCACGCCATTGAGCGTAATGTATCGAGAAGATGGAGCAATGGAACGGTATGACGTTTTTCCGCAAGCAAACGCTTTGGTGTTGGTAGAACCAAGAGTGTTATTGCATTCGCCTCGGTCCTTAATGGTGGCAGGTATTGGGGATACATTAGCTAAATGGTACGAAGCAGATGCGATTATTTCGCAGTTAGACGTCCAAGTGTTACCTATTCAAGTTTCTCATTTTGCCGCGGAAAAATGCCGCGATATTTTGTTAAATGAAAGTATCAATGCTTTAAAAGCGATGGAAGAGCAACAATTAAATCAATCGTTTATTGATGTCATCGAAACGAATTTAATTATTGGTGGAATGGTGGGTGGCTTTGGCGATGATTATGGTCGGACAGCGGGTGCCCATTCCATTCATGATGCACTAACTTTGCTGCCAGCTAGCCATCGACAATTGCATGGAAACAAAGTGGCGTATGGTGTGTTTGTTCAATTAGCCATTGAAGAGAAATGGCAAGAAATCGCTGAATTGATTCCTTTCTATCACCAACTAGGTTTGCCTATTTCTTTAAAAGAAATGGACATGGACTTAACTGAAGCCGAGTATCAAGAAGTAGCAGAACGTGCTTGTATAGAAGGCGAAACGATTCATTATATGAAACAAAAAATTACCCCTGAAATTGTGAAAACAGCGATGCAAGATTTAGAAAAATATACAGCGACAAAATAAGTGCCAAACAGCAACTAGTTCATTTGAATTATTTGAACTAGTTGCTGTTTTTTAAGGATCCTTTTTTGAAAAAAGAAACCTTGAGAAATCCTTGCAAATTCAATAAAAAAAAAGTATGATGATGGGAGGACAAATTATAGTAGAAAGTAGGGAAATGAATGACGGAACCAGCCATTCGTTATCGTTTAATCAAAAAAGATAAACAC
This sequence comes from Enterococcus sp. GC34, assembly GCF_040886645.1. Lineage (NCBI taxonomy): Bacteria > Bacillati > Bacillota > Bacilli > Lactobacillales > Enterococcaceae > Enterococcus > Enterococcus sp. GC34. The sequence continues at coordinate 194,266 of NZ_JBFOEF010000007.1, read as the reverse complement.
ACAGGTGCGCGTTTAGGTGAATTAATTACTCCTCACGGCACATTTCCAACACCAATGTTTATGCCGGTAGGTACACTTGCGACAGTTAAAACAATCTCACCAGAAGAATTAAAAGAAATGGGTGCCGGTGTTATTTTAAGTAATACTTACCATTTATGGTTACGCCCAGGTGAAGATTTAGTCGAAGAAGCAGGCGGTTTACACAAATTTATGAACTGGGATCAACCTATTTTAACTGATTCAGGTGGCTTCCAAGTCTTCTCATTAAGTGATATGCGGAAAATCGAAGAAGAAGGTGTGCATTTTAGAAATCATTTAAATGGTTCAAAAATGTTCCTTTCTCCAGAAAAAGCGATCAATATTCAAAATAAATTAGGATCAGATATTATGATGAGCTTTGATGAATGTCCACCATTTGATGAAAGCTATGAGTATGTCAAACGCTCGATTGAACGGACTTCTCGTTGGGCTGAGCGTGGCTTAAAAGCCCATGCGAATCCTGATAGACAGGGATTATTCGGTATTGTTCAAGGTGCGGGATTTGAAGATTTACGTCGTCAAAGTGCTAAAGATTTAGTGAGTATGGATTTTCCTGGCTATTCGATTGGTGGCTTATCTGTTGGTGAGTCTAAGGAAGAAATGAACCGAGTCTTAGACTTTACGACACCGTTAATTCCTGAAAATAAACCACGTTACTTAATGGGTGTGGGTGCCCCTGATTCATTAATTGATGGAGTGATTCGTGGGATTGACATGTTTGATTGTGTGTTACCAACACGTATTGCGCGCAATGGTACTTGTATGACTTCACAAGGTCGCTTGGTTGTTAAAAATGCCCAATATGCAAGAGATTTTCGTCCGCTTGATGAGAAATGTGATTGTTATGTTTGTCGTAATTATACGCGGGCCTATATTCGTCATTTGATTAAATGTGATGAAACATTCGGAATCCGTTTAACATCGTATCATAATTTATACTTCTTGTTAGACTTAATGAAAAATGTCCGTCAAGCAATTATGGACGACAATTTATTAGAATTCCGACAAGCGTTTTTTGAAGAATATGGCTTTAATAAAGCGAATGCAAAAAGTTTCTAAAAATTAGAGGAAAAAACTAGTTCTTCAAGCATTTTTTTGATACAGTTAGTAGTGTGAATAATGCAGAGTGAGGTGAAACAAATGGGTGGCGGATTTACAATGATTTTTACATTAGTCCTTCTAGGAGGAATGATGTTTTTCATGACACGTTCTCAAAAGAAACAACAGCAAGAACGTCAAAAACAACTAAACGCAATGAAAACTGGCGATAGTGTTGTCACAATTGGTGGTTTACATGGTGTTTTAAGTGAAATCAACGAAAAAACAGTTTTAATCGATTGCGAAGGTATTGTCTTAGAATTTGACCGTGCAGCAATTCGAACTGTAACACCTGGAACTGCTGTTACAAATGATTCAGCAGTAACTAGTGTACCAGTCACAGAAGTTGAAGAGACAGTCACAGAAGAAGTAACTGAAGTTCCTGAAACATCAGATCCTTCAAAAGAAAAGAAAGACTAAACGATTCAACTAATTCATTTAATGGTTAGAGAGAGCGGAACAGGCTTTTCAAAGGCGAAACTGTGACCAGTAGTCACGCGAGAAAGCCAATAAGAAGAGACAATTCCTATTCCGCTCGTGTCGTTTATCTTAAAATGTAGGACTAGGAAGGTAGGTCATTTGGACTTACGTCCTAAGTCCTTTTTAACTATTAAGTTTACAAAAAAGGTTCCTTTTTATAGTGTTGGAAGATAGTTAAAAAGTGAGCAATCTTTCGCTTGGTTGGAAGGAGAAGAGCCCATGACAAAGGAAAAATTAAGTTGGTTACAACAAAAAATGCTCAATAAAAGTATTAAAAAGAAGTGCCAAAATTTTCGTGAACTAGGTTATTCTTCCATCAACGAAGAAGATTTATTGACTTATTTACTCACCTATCGTTGGAAAAAACAAACCCATTTATCTGTCAAAGACTGTCGTAAAGACATTCAGAAGGTTAAGCCAAATGAATTTTTTGACTATCAACAATTATTGGCACAGACATCAAAAAATCCTTTAAGGGACTGGCATGATATTGAAGACTTATTCTAGAAAAAAGAATAGGTCTTTTTTTTGAGATAAATAAATTATAAATAGTTGTGAAAAATATCACAAAAACTATTTACAAGATCCATTTTATGTTGTATGATGTGAATGTGAAATAGTTAACAAAGTTTTTTTAAAATGAAACTCTTAGGAGGATGAACATGGTTAAAACAGTAAAAAAAGAAAAGACAGAAACAGTTGATGTTTCATCAATGATTGATGAATTAGCAACAAAAGCGAATGTCGCTTTAAAAGCAATGGAAGATTTTACACAAGAACAAGTAGATCACATTGTCCATCAAATGGCGATGGCGGCGTTAGACCAACATATGCCTTTAGCAAAAATGGCTGTCGAAGAAACTGGCCGTGGAATCTATGAAGATAAAGCAATCAAAAATATGTATGCATCTGAATACATTTGGAATAATATTAAACATGATAAAACAGTGGGTGTAATTAACAAAGACGAACAAACCGGTTTAATGGAAATTGCTGAGCCAGTTGGCGTGGTATGTGGGGTCACACCAACAACAAACCCAACGTCAACAACTATTTTTAAATCACTAATTGCCTTAAAAACAAGAAATCCAATTGTTTTTGCTTTCCATCCTAGCGCACAAAAATGTTCGGCAGAAGCGGCACGTATTGTACGGGATGCGGCGATTGCAGCAGGTGCACCAGAAAATTGTATTCAATGGATTGAACAACCATCGATTGATGCAACATCTGCTTTGATGAATCATCCAGGGATTGCCATTGTTTTAGCAACTGGTGGCGCAGGTATGGTAAAATCTGCGTACTCAACAGGTAAACCAGCACTAGGCGTTGGTCCTGGGAACGTACCAGCTTATATTGAAAAAACGGCTAAAGTAAAACGTGCGGTTAATGATTTAATTGTTTCAAAGTCATTTGATAATGGAATGATTTGTGCTTCTGAGCAAGCGGTCATTGTGGATAAAGAAATTTATGCTTCTGTCAAAGCTGAGTTTGAAGCACACAATGTTTACTTCGTGAAACCGAATGAATTACAAAAACTAGAAGATGCAGTGATGAATGAAGGCAAATACGCAGTAAATCCAGCGATTGTCGGTAACTCTGCAGAAAAAATTGCTGAATTAGCAGGAATTAGCGTACCAAAAGGCACAAAAATTTTAGTCGCTGAATTAGAAGGTGCAGGTCCAGAATATCCATTATCAAGAGAAAAATTATCGCCAGTTTTAGCAATGATGAAATCAAACAATGCAGAGCATGCTTTTGAACTATGTGAAGCGATGTTAAACTTAGGTGGTTTAGGACATACAGCAGTAATTCATACAGAAGATGAAGAGTTACAAGTTGCTTTTGGTTTACGTATGAAAGCTTGTCGTATTTTAGTGAATACTCCATCAGCAGAAGGCGGTATCGGTAACATTTATAACGAAATGATTCCATCCTTAACACTTGGTTGTGGTTCATACGGGAAAAACTCTGTTTCTAAAAACGTATCAGCCATTAACTTAATTAATATTAAAACGGTAGCGAAACGGAGAAATAATATGCAATGGTTTAAATTACCTCCAAAAATTTTCTTTGAAAAAAATTCTTTACAATATCTACAAAAAATGGAAAATGTTGAACGTGTCATGTTAGTTTGTGACCCAGGTATGGTTCAATTTGGCTATGCAGATATCGTACGTAAAGAGCTACAAAAACGTAAAAATGATGTGAAAATCGAAGTATTTTCTGATGTTGAACCAAACCCATCAACAAATACTGTTTATGCAGGTACCAAAATGATGGTTGATTTCCAACCAGATACAGTGATTGCCTTGGGTGGCGGTTCTGCAATGGACGCGGCGAAAGGCATGTGGATGTTCTATGAACACCCAGATACGGAGTTCTTTGGTGCAAAACAAAAATTCTTAGATATCCGCAAACGGACATATAAAATTGCCAAACCAGAAAAAACACAATTTGTTTGTATCCCAACTACTTCAGGAACTGGTTCAGAAGTTACACCATTTGCCGTTATTACTGATAGTGAAACACACGTGAAATACCCGTTAGCAGACTATGCGTTAACACCAGATGTAGCGATTGTTGATCCACAGTTCGTAATGTCTGTACCAGCTTCAGTCACTGCAGATACAGGTATGGATGTTTTAACACATGCTATTGAATCTTATGTTTCCGTGATGGCTTCAGATTACACACGTGGTTTAAGTTTACAAGCAATCAAGTTAGTTTTCGATCATTTAGAAAATTCAGTGAAACGTCCAGATATGGAATCTCGCGAAAAAATGCATAATGCATCAACCATGGCAGGGATGGCATTTGCTAATGCATTCTTAGGTATTTGTCACTCTATTGCTCATAAAATTGGTGGGGAATATGGCATTCCACATGGTCGTACAAATGCGATTTTATTACCACATATTATTCGTTACAATGCGAAAGATCCATCAAAACACGCAATGTTCCCTAAATATGATTACTTCCGCGCCGATACTGATTATGCAGACATTGCAAAATTCTTAGGCTTAAAAGGAAATACTACCGCAGAATTAGTAGAAGCTCTAGCAACAGCAGTAGCAGACTTAGGTAAATCAGTCGGAATTGACATGAACTTGAAAGCCCAAGGTGTCTCACAAGAAACATTAGACACAACGGTTGATCGTATGGCAGAACTTGCATATGAAGACCAATGTACAACTGCAAATCCGAAAGAACCATTAATTAGTGAACTAAAACAAATTATCTTAGATGCTTATGTAGGATAAAAGAACTCAAATAAAGAGACCAGAACATTAATGTTCTGGTCTCTTTAACGTTTTGCGAAAACAGTGCTGTCGATGCCACGGTTATGACACCAATTAACTAAAACTGGATCGAGGACAAGTGCAGTACTCGTCAATTCTTCTGTCGTCTTTTTTCCTAAAAGAGTATAAAGCATTTTCACTTCTTCTTGCCATTGCTGTACAAGGGCTAAGGTATTTTCTAAACCATTTTTACTCATAAGGGAAGCTAAGATAGTCCCAGCAACTCCCATGCTTTTGGCACCTAAAGCGAGTCCTTTGACAATATCAAGAGAGTTACGCACACCGCCAGAGCCGAGAATAGTTAGTTTCTTTTGCCAATTTTGTGATTCCAGAAGAGAGATGACCGTTGATTGCCCCCAATCATCTAAGAAAGAAAGTTCGCGTTTCTTCCGCCGGGCATTTTCAATTTGTGTAAAACTCGTTCCACCTTGGCCGCTCACATCCGCTGCTTGAACGCCGATAGAGGTAAGTTTTTCTAGGGTTTCTTGGCTCATGCCAAAGCCAACCTCTTTGACAATAACAGGCACTTCTACGGCCTGTACGATAGCTTCAATTTTGGTCAGCCAATTAGTGAAATCACGATCTCCTTCAGGCATGACCAATTCTTGGGGCACATTTACATGGATTTGTAAGGCATTCGCTTGAAATAAATCAAGCGCTCGCTTTGCTTCTTCCACACCCAAACCTGCACCAATATTGGCAAAAATGAGTCCATCTGGGTTTTCTTTTCGCATAATTTGATACGTATCCGCTAAACTAGCATCTTTTAACGCTGCTGAGACAGATCCTGTCGCAACTAAGAGGCCAGTTTCTTTGGCAATAATGCCTAATTGCTGATTAATTTCTTTTGCACGCTGACTACCACCTGTCATTGCATTGACATAAAAAGGTTGGGGAAGCTGAAAAGAAAGAAACGAAGTGGAAATATCCACTTCGTTAACAGCGGATTCAGCAAACGATTGGTGAACAAAACGCACACGATCAAAGTCATTACTTTTTTCTTTGTGGAACGCTTTAGCTAATGATAGATGTTCATCTTTTCGATTCATGCTTCTCCTTACACTCCTTTTGACCATAGGTATAGACGTGAAGTGGCAGTGGGGTAATTCCGTCTTTTTCCCAAGCAGTCATTAATGGTAAAATCCCGGATTTTTGGCGGAAAATTACAATCCCACAATCGCCCCCGCCAGCGCCAGAAGATTTCGCAGCTCCTGTATAAGATTCAGCCAAATCACAAAGATTTTTCAAGGCTTCTGTTTCGATTACCACACCAGTCAGTGAAGATAATTCGGCGAGCAATTGGCGATTTTTAGTAATTTGTTTTTGAATAACAGAAATTTTTCCTGTGTTAAAGCCATTAATCATTGTTTCGACACAAAGCCGACTTTTCATTAAGAACTGCTCATAAGCCGCTTGTTTTTCTTCTTTTGATTGATGGACTCGATCAACTAAGTCTGAAGTGGACGCAGGGCTACCTGTCCAGCCAATTAGTAAACGTAGTTGTTTCGGTACTTTTAACGGAAAAATCATTAATTCAGGCCAGTCCATTGCTAACAAATCAGTTAATGTTTCAGTGGCTACTTTTTGATTGACCCAATCATGATCGAAGGTTGAAAAGGCAATCCAACCCCCGTAACAGCTGGCAGCGATATCTCCACAAGAACCATTTCCTTGAACGGCTAAGTGAGCTAATGCTGATAATTTGAAAATTTCCTCATTTTCCAAACCTAAATCATAAAAAATATTCAAGGCTTTGACAGTTCCAACGGTTACTGCACCGCTTGAACCAAGACCGTATTTTCGTCCATTTGAACTATCTAATTCACTCGTCACTTTTAAATGATAAAATGACAATTCTTTGTTTTGCTCTTGCGCATATTTTTCAGTTAGATGAATCGCCGCTAAAACATAATGAAAAGGATTTTCGCGAATATCTAATACAAGCTCACCATTTCGGCGTGTCCAGCGAATAGGTAACGAGCTGTATTGTGCAGATTGAATACTGCCTTCATCTGTTGTTTCTTCGACAGTTACAGTTACGAATTGATCCACAGCAACGATAATGGCAGGGTGGCCAGGTTCAACAACGGCATATTCTCCTGCAATAAATAACTTTCCTGGCGTAGTAACTTCAATCATGCTTATTTATCCATTCCTTTCGTTTCAAACAATTCAATTCCGGGACCAGCAAAAGCTGGGACTAACTGCTCTTTTGAAAAATGTTCACTTAAAAATGTTTTTAATGCTTCTAAGTTTTTCTTTTCGACTAAGACCTTGACATTCGGACCTGCATCCATTGTAAAGTAGCAAGGAATTCCTTTGGCCCGTGCTTGGCGAACTAAAGCCATCGCTTGTAAGCTGCCTGGGGACCAGTAAGTAAATGGCGGGACAGCGCCTAAGGTTGTTCCATGCATCCTTAACCCATTGGCTTCAATGATTTCTCCTAAACGAGGGAAGTCTTTTGTTTTAATTGCTTCATGAACTTGGGATAAATCTTTTTCCACATTGTCCAACCAACCTTGATAAAAGCTAGAAGTTTCTACTGTTCGTTTCATTCCATCACGGCTGGAAACATCTTTTTCGCCATCGTTAATTAAGATAAAGAGCATGGCCAATTCGTTTTCCCAATTATTGGCTGGAATATTTTCAGCAAACGACGTTTCATCAGAGTGGCCTTTGTTCCATTGAGCAAAACCACCAAAAATGCTGCGACAAGCAGAACCTGAACCACGTCGCGCTAAACGTGATAAGTCTTTTGCTGAAAGATTTAATCCTAAGGCTACGTTACAGGCCCCTGCTAAAGCAGCTAGACCACTCGCTGAAGAAGCCAAACCAGCTGCAGTAGGCACAAAATTTTGACTTTCCACTTTTGCAAACCAAGTACAATCGGCTTGTTGACGAACAAGGTTCAAAAATTCTTTGACTTTTTTTGTTTGTTTTTCGTTTTGCAAGATACCATCTAAAATAAATACATCTTCTGAATAATGGGCATCAAATGTCACAGTTGTTTCTGTGTAAAAGGCATCTAATGTTAATGATAAACTACTATTCATTGGTAAAATGTATTCTTCATTGGCTTTTCCCCAATATTTAATCAGAGCAATATTTGTATGCGCTCGTGCTTTTCCTGAAAGCATTACTTTTTCACCTCTAATGATTGAATCCATGTAGCAACAGCTCCATTTTCTTCTAAAGTCTGTGCAATGGTTTGTGCGGTCTTTTTATTATCTGTTAAGGCAATCATACAGCCACCGCGACCGCCGCCGGTTAATTTTGCTCCTAGAGCGCCATGTTCTAAAGAGAGAGCCACTAGTCGATCCAGCATATCGTTGCTGACGGATAATTGCTGGAGTTGCTCTTGCGCTAACGTCATTAGCTGACCTAATTTTTGTTTATCATCTTGTAAAATCGCTTGCTTTGCTTCTTTAGTAAAAGAACCTAATTGTTTCATTGTTTCAGCGATTACTGTGGGATTATTTTGAGCTAGCTGCGCAATGTCTTTCACGGCTTCACGTGTTTGACCTTTAATTCCCGTATCAGCTACTACTAAGTAGGCATTAGATAAATTCATCGAGAAATGTGTGGGCGGAAATCCTCTAGTAAAAAATAAGGGATCAGCGCCGCTTGTTGCTGCGGCATCGATACCACTAGGATTGCCATGAGCAATTTTCTCACTTAAGGAAACAAGCTCAAACAATTCTTGATATGTATAAGCGTAATCAAAATAATCAAAAAGGCTTCGAACGATGGCCACAGCGGTTGCTGCGCTTGAGCCCATTCCTCGTTCAGCGGGAATCGTACTTGTTAAGGTCAAAGTGCCTTTAACTGTATCTTCCTTTAAAAAATGTAAGGTTTGCTGAACAACTTCCTTGATATTTGCTAGCTCTTGGGGCACGTCTTCAAGCAATCCTGTAAAATATGCACAATCAATCTGCATAGTTTTTGCCGGGGTAAAGACGGCTGTGATTTCTGTCGCTTGAAAAGGAAAGGCGATTGCTGGTTCGCCGTAAACAACGGCGTGTTCCCCCATTAAAATGATTTTTCCCGTCGCTTGACCGAGGCCTTGTTTTTTTATATTCATTCACTGACATTCCTTTTGAGTAGAATCGAGTATAGGACAAAAGACGTTCTTGGATTAGAAGAACGTTTGTCATAATCTCTTCATGATTTATAGGAAATGATTCCAAAAGTTTCTCTTGTTCCAAAAAAAGAGATTGCTTAACCTAAGATAGTTTACCTAAAAATAAGGCACAAGTAAAATGGTTCCGTTGGTTTTTCCAAAAAATTAATAACAATTTAATAAGAAAGAACCGACAGAACCAGTTATTCGGCTATTTTTTTAAAATTTTCTTAGGTAATCACCAAACCAAGGGCACTTGCTAAATAAATGGCTTGTTCAGGGGTGACTTTGAGACCTGATAAATAGTTTGGCGAGAAAGTCAAGCGTTCAAAGGTGTTTTGGGAAAAATCCAATCCTTTTAAAGAAGTATTTAGCCAATTACTTTCGGTTAAATCGCAAGCTTCTAGAAGGAGTTTCTTCCAGGTGACCTCGAAAAATTCACTTTCGACTAAACGAGTCTGATTAAAGTGAACAAGATTAAAATTTGCAAAACGAAAAGAAGCATAATCGGCTTTGCAATCCTCAAATAGACAATCTTTTAAATAGCTATCTGCAAAATTCGTTCCTGTCAAATTGCAACGAAGGAAAGTCACTCGATGAAAACTACCAGACAGCCATTCGACGTTAGAAAAATCGCAAGCTTCAAAACGCACATTACTACAATCAAAAGAAGCAAACTGGCCATTTGCTAATGAAAGATGATCGAAAACAGCATCCCGAAAGACTAAGTTACGAACTTCTTGATTCGGTAAATCAATCTGCTGATACAAATGATTTTCTAAGATTGCCTCATCTTCTAATTGACAGTTCGTTAATAGAGGAAGTTGTTCTGGTAGATTTGGTGGCAAGGGATAAGTTATTTTCATAAAACGCCTCTTTCTTCTTGTTGATTTCCAAAGGTTTCATCAATTGAGTAGGCCCGATTATAGAAACGTAGCGCAGTTGTGAAAACATAAGCGCCGGCAAAACCAAGTAAACTACCTAACACAATCCCGACTAATCGATAGTTTAAAAGATTGCTAATGACTTGCTGTCGTGCAAGATTTGATAATAATAAGGACATCGGGGTAATAAAAAAGCTGGCAATCGCATAGTTTCTGTTAATGAATCCTTCAAAAGCTGCATATAGAATACTAATGATACCGATTGTTTGTAAAGGTGTAAAGGGAATCATTAATAAAATTGCAGAAAGCAACAAACCAAGACTCGTACCTAGAATCCGTTGAACATTTCGCTGCATCACAGAATGTAAATTTTCCCCTTGTAAAATGGCTGCGCAAGTAAACGTCATCCAATAGGCGTTGACTAAATGAAGCGATTGACTTAAATAAGCCGCTAAAAATAAAATGGCCGCATAATGCAAAGCATCTAATAAAGAAGCGGGATCGATATAAAGTCGTTCTTGAAGAGACATCCGTTTTTGAAAAACGTAGGGGCGCTTGTCGATGAAATGAAGCACAATGCCCATGATAATGCCGGTCACTACTCCTAAAAGAACAAAACTGGCCATGATGGGAATCTTATGTAAAGGAAAATTGTTGCTTGTTCCCATTGCGGTTGACATGATAACTAACAAAGCACCAGGCTTCTCAATGCCATACAATCTAAAAAGTAAGCGTGCAAGAAAAGCGACGATGGCAATTGTAATGGGAATCAACCAAGGTACATGGTGACTTAGCATTCCTAAGCTGTTGCCCAGAACAATAAAAAAGCCAACAATATTCAGTCTGCGCAATAATTGAGGCAAATGAAGCGGCTGATAATAAATAAACGTATAAATGCCCATCGAGCCAAAGGTCCCAATGAGTAAATTATTGGAAAAATAACCAATTAATAATGGAATTGCCATACAAATTGCGACACCAACTAACCGAAATAATTCGTCATTTGCTTTATCAATAGCAAACAAATCCTTTAAAAACGTAGAATTTTTCATATTTTGTCACTCCTTTACTTCCTAATTTACCATAATGTTTAGAAAACTGACAAAAGAATTGCAATAAAAGACAGGAAGAAAAAGAGTGGTTTCTGATAGGAAGAGAAGAAAAATTAAAAAAAGTTAACATTTTGACTTGCAATTTTAATATGAAAAATGTAAGATATATTCCATAGCAATAAATAATTATTAAATTCTGATTTTTCAGAAAATACAGATTGTATTATTTTAGGAGGCAACACTATGAAATTGAAAAAGTCATTAACATTCGGTGTGATTACATTATTTAGCGTAACAACTTTAGCGGCTTGTGGAGGCGGCGGAACGTCAGATAGCTCAAGCGCGTCTGGTGGCGGTAAGGCAAGTGGCGAACAAGTTTTACGTGTCACAGAACAACAAGAAATGCCAACAGCTGATTTATCACTAGCAACAGACAGAATTAGTTTTATTGCATTAAATAATGTATATGAAGGAATTTATCGTTTAGACAAAGATAACAAAGTCCAACCTGCAGGTGCAGCGGAAAAAGCAGAAGTTTCTGAAGATGGACTAACATACAAAATTAAATTAAATAAAGATGCAAAATGGTCAGACGGTAAACCAGTGACTGCGAATGACTATGTTTATGGATGGCAACGAACAGTTGATCCAGCGACAGCTTCTGAATATGCTTATCTGTATGCCTCTGTAAAAAATGGTGATGCCATTGCTAAAGGGGAAAAAGATAAATCAGAATTAGGAATTAAAGCAGTCAGTGATACAGAATTAGAAATCACTTTAGAAAAAGCAACACCATACTTTGATTACTTATTAGCTTTCCCATCATTCTTCCCACAACGTCAAGATATTGTGGAAAAATATGGTAAAAATTATGCATCAAACAGCGAAAGTGCTGTCTACAATGGTCCATTCGTCTTAGACGGCTTTGATGGTCCTGGTACAGATACAAAATGGTCATTCAAGAAAAACGATCAATATTGGGATAAAGACACAGTGAAACTGGACTCAGTAGATGTGAATGTCGTGAAAGAATCACCAACCGCGTTGAACTTGTTCCAAGATGGACAAACAGACGATGTCGTTCTTTCTGGTGAATTAGCCCAACAAATGGCCAATGACCCAGCTTTTGTTAGTCAAAAAGAAGCATCAACACAATATATGGAACTAAATCAACGTGATGAAAAATCACCATTTAGAAATGCGAACTTACGTAAAGCAATTTCTTACTCAATCGACCGTAAAGCGTTAGTTGAATCAATCTTAGGGGATGGTTCTATCGAGCCGAACGGTTTAGTACCAGCAGATATGGCGAAAGACCCAAGTGGCGGCAAAGACTTTGCTAAAGAAGCAGGTAGTCAAATTGAATATGATACGAAAAAAGCTAAAGAATACTGGGAAAAAGCGAAAAAAGAATTGGGGATTTCAACCTTAACAATGGATATTCTTTCTTCAGATGCAGATTCTTCTAAGAAAACAGTTGAATTTGTTCAAGGGTCAATTCAAGATGCTTTAGATGGTGTGAAGGTAACGGTTAGTCCGGTTCCATTCTCTGTTCGTTTAGATCGTTCAAACAAAGGCGACTTTGATGCAGTAATCGGTGGTTGGAGTGCTGACTATGCTGATCCAAGTAGTTTCTTAGACTTATTTGCTTCAGATAACTCATATAACCGTGGACGTTATAACAATCCAGAGTTTGACAAGTTAGTGAAAGCAGCAAGTAGCGCAGATGCGACAGATCCTGAAAAACGTTGGGATGATATGTTAAATGCAGAGAAAACGATTATGGGAGACATGGGTGTGGTACCATTATTCCAAAAATCAGAAGCGCATTTACGTGCTGAAAAAGTCAAAGATGTCGCAGTTCATCCTGCTGGCGCAACGTATGACTACAAATGGGCATACATTTCAGAATAACCTGACAAAAGATCGATAGCAAACAAAAAAGGACCTTTGCCATGGAATAAAAGGCAACGGTCCTCTTGCTATCTTGTCTTAGACCAAGTAAAATAGTAGAAAGCCTAAAGACAGAATCAGTAAGATGCCCCCAGTTTTTAGCCAGAAAGAGCGATGTGCATCGCCAATGACTGAAAGCGGGATAAACTCTTTCGGTTCATTTTTCTTTTTAAAACGAAACGCGTTTTTCATTGAGCGCTGAAAGTTATCGAAAAAGCCAGAGGACATAATCCATAAAGCAATGCCGATAATTAAAAAGAAAAGCGAAACGATAAAGAAGGTATCTGATAATGAAGAGGTAGTGATAGGTTCTTTACTTATTAATAAGTAAAGAAAAATGCCGATACTGGAAATAACGGCTGTAATAATTGGCCATTTAAAAGTTTTCATGTGTTCACCCTATCTATTATTGTGGTCTATCTAGTCATTACTTTAACGAAAATAACTGAGGAAGTCAAAAAAATCTCGGAGGTGTCATTATTGAATAGTTTTGGAAAATATTTTCTTAAACGGATCTTTTTCATGATTATCACTTTGTGGTTAATCGCAACGATTACGTTTTTCTTAATGCAATTATTACCAGGTACGCCTTATACCAACCAAGAAAAACTTAGTCCAGAAACAATCGCTATGTTGAATAAACAATCTGGCTTAGATAAACCAGTGATTGTTCAATACGGAATTTACTTAAAGAACCTGGTTACAGGGGACTTTGGTATTTCATTCCAATTTAAAAACCAACCTGTTGCTAAGTTATTAGCTGGTCGAATTGGGCCATCCCTTCAACTGGGAGGACAAGCGATTATCTTTGGTACGTTAGTCGGTATTTTATTGGGGATTATCGCAGCGATGCGTCAAAATACTTGGGTAGATACGTTGGCAACATTGTTAGCCATTTTAGGTCGTTCTATTCCAAACTTTGTTTTCGCGGTATTATTACAATACATTTTTGCAATGAAATTAAGAATCTTACCAATTGCTATGTGGAATGGTTTTGCCTACACAATTTTACCAACTATTGCCTTGGCAATGAGTCCAATGGCCGATTCGGCTAGGTTTATTCGAACCGAGATGGTAGAGGTCTTGCATAGTGATTATGTCGAATTAGCCAAAGCAAAAGGCTTGAGTCGCTGGCAAGTTGCATTCCGCCACGGGTTAAGAAACAGTTTAATTCCATTGATTACCTTATTAGGACCTTTAGCCGTTGGTTTAATGACAGGTTCTTTAGTAGTAGAAAATATTTTTGCCATCCCTGGAATTGGGGAACAGTTTGTAAAATCAATTATGACAAACGACTATCCAACAATTATGGCAGTAACTATTTTGTATTCAACAATGTTAGTTGTTGTAATTCTGATTGTTGACTTACTTTATGGTTTAATTGATCCAAGAATTCGCGTATCAGGAGGTGCAAAAGGCTAATGGAAACAGTCAATAAAAATAATCTACCACAAGCGATTAAAGATATTCCGGCAGATGAGTTTCAGCCTCTAAACACTTCAACTCTAAAAGAAAGAGAGCGTATTGCCACACCGTCTTTAAGTTTCTTACAAGACTCATGGCGTCGTTTGAAAAAGAATAAAGCTGCAGTTATCTCAATGAGTTTCTTAGCAGTTATTATCTTTATCTCTATTATTACCATTTGGGTTTCACCACATAACCCAACGAAACAAAATGTTTCTTACATTAACTTACCACCACGAATTCCTGGCTTGGAAAGCGTGAATGGTTTAAATGGTAAAACAACAGTTGCTGGTCAATTAGTTGATAAATATGCACAAGCAAACGTTCCAGATAACGTAAACTTTTATCTAGGAACAGATGGTTTAGGTCGTGATGTCCTAAGTCGTTTATTTATGGGAACACGTATTTCCTTATTAATTGCGTTTATCGCGGCAATTCTAGATATTACGATTGGGGTAACGTATGGACTGATTTCCGGGTTAGTCGGCGGTCGTGTCGATACAGTAATGCAACGTATTTTAGAAGTTCTTTCTGGTATTCCTAACTTAGTTGTTATGATCTTGATGCTAACAGTCTTTGATCCAGGGATTGTTTCGATTGTTTTAGCCATGGTTATTACAAACTGGATATCAATGGCCAGGATTGTGCGAGCCCAGACCATGAAACTAAAAGACCAAGAGTTTGTCATGGCAGCAGAAACATTGGGCGAATCTCGTTGGAAAATTGCTATTAAACATATTTTACCGAATATCTCAAGTGTCATTATTGTCCAAATGATGTTCAGTATCCCATCGGCAATTTTCTTTGAAGCGTTCCTAAGTTTTATTGGGTTAGGCTTACGTCCACCAACCGCATCTTTAGGAACCTTGTTAAACGAAGGATACAAAACTTTCCGTTTCCTTCCATATTTAATGTGGATTCCAGCAGCAACACTTTCAGTTATCATGATTTGTTTCAACTTGTTAGCTGATGGTTTACGTGACGCATTTGATCCTAAGATGAAAGAGTAAGAGTGGTGAATGACTATGGAAAAAGTATTAGAAGTTAAAGACTTAAGAATCTCCTTTGATACATTTGCAGGTAAAGTCAACGCCATTCGTGGTGTGAGTTTTGATCTTTATAAAGGTGAAACGTTAGCCATCGTAGGTGAATCAGGGAGTGGTAAATCTGTTACAACCCGCAGTATTATGCGTTTGTTGAGCAGTAATGCCAATATTGATAACGGGGAAATTTTGTTTAAAGGGCAAGATATTGTTCATAAAACAGAAAAACAAATGCAAGCCATTCGTGGTAAAGAAATCGCAATGATTTTCCAAGATCCGATGACTTCATTAGACCCAACGATGCCAATTGGCAAACAAGTGGCGGAATCATTAATCAAACATAATAAAGTCTCAAAAAAAGAAGGCTTAGCGCAAGCATTAGAATTACTAAAATTAGTCGGCATTCCTAATGCTGAAAAACGTTTGAAAAACTATCCGCACCAATTTTCTGGTGGGCAACGTCAACGGATTGTCATTGCAATTGCTTTAATTTGTTATCCCGAAGTTCTAATTGCAGATGAACCAACTACAGCGTTGGATGTAACCATCCAAGCACAAATTTTAGAGTTATTAAAAGACTTACAAGAAAAAATTAGCACTTCGATTATTTTCATTACCCATGATTTAGGGGTAGTAGCGAACGTGGCTGACCGTGTCGCTGTCATGTACGGTGGACGTCTGGTTGAAGTGGGAACAGCAGAAGAAATTTTCTATAATCCACAACATCCATATACTTGGGGACTTTTAGGGTCAATGCCAACGATGGAAGGAACAGAAGACAAACTTTATGCGATTCCAGGTTCACCTCCAGATTTATTAGATCCACCAACTGGAGATGCCTTCTATCCACGGAATGAGTTTGCTTTAAAAATTGATACAGAAAAAGAACCACCTTATTTTGAAGTATCACCAACCCACAAAGCAGCAACATGGTTATTAGCACCACAAGCACCAAAAGTTACGCCTCCA
Source organism: Enterococcus sp. GC34 (assembly GCF_040886645.1). Lineage (NCBI taxonomy): Bacteria > Bacillati > Bacillota > Bacilli > Lactobacillales > Enterococcaceae > Enterococcus > Enterococcus sp. GC34. The sequence goes on along the minus strand of NZ_JBFOEF010000007.1, from coordinate 177,865 downwards.
GCAGAGATTGTTCGTCGTTGGGCAATTTATGCAGAGCGTCAAAAAAATCCAGGAGGTAGTAATTAATGGCAGAAGAGAAAAAAGTCTTATTAGAAGTCACTGGTTTGAAACAGTATTTCAATGTTGGTCGTAAAGACGAAGTAAAAGCCATTGATGACATTAGTTTTCATATTTATGAAGGCGAAACCTTTGGATTAGTTGGCGAATCAGGAAGTGGAAAATCAACAACTGGTCGCAGTGTCATTCGTTTATATGATCCAACTGCTGGTGAAATTCTTTTCGATGGAAAAGACATTAGCAAAATTAAATCAAAAGCGGACATGCAAGCATTCCGCCGCGATGTTCAAATGATCTTCCAAGATCCATATGCTTCATTGAATCCAAGAATGAAAGTCAATGATATTATTGCTGAAGGAATCGATGTCAATGGATTAGCTAAAACACCAAAAGAGCGGGAAGAAAAAGTCAATGAACTTTTAAAAACGGTGGGCTTAAATCCAAGTCACAGTACGCGTTATCCTCATGAGTTTTCTGGTGGGCAACGTCAACGGATCGGGATTGCCCGTGCTTTAGCGGTTAATCCACGTTTCATTATCTGTGATGAGCCAATTTCGGCTTTGGATGTGTCGATTCAAGCCCAAGTAGTAAACTTATTACAAGATTTACAAAAAGAACAAGGCTTAACTTACTTGTTTATCGCACATGACTTATCGATGGTAAAACATATCAGTGACCGAATTGGCGTAATGCACAGTGGGAAATTATTGGAAATGGGCACAAGTGATGATGTCTATAATTTCGGCGTTCATCCTTATACAGAAAGTTTACTTTCTGCGATTCCATTACCAGATCCAGACTATGAACGCACACGTAAACGGATCGTTTACCAGCCTGCAGCGGCAGATGGGAAAGATCGTGAGCTCCGTGAAATTCTCAATGGACACTATGTTTATTGTGCTGAAGACGAAGTTGCAATGTACCGTGAAAAAATTGAAGAGAAGAAAAGAAAAGCTGGTTTATAACCAGCTTCTTTTCTAACTATCTTGGTAGGGTGGTTATGAGATGAAGGCTCTGAAAGCTTATAAATACAGACTTTATCCAACCTCAAAACAAGAAGAGTTTATTCAAAAAACATTTTCTTGTGTTCGCTTGGTGTATAATTTAATGTTACAAGACCGGATTGATATCTACAAAGAGATGCGAAAAAATCCTCAACAAACGTTTAAAATGCCAACGCCAGCTAAATATAAGAAACAATACCCTGTCCTCAGAGAAGTTGATAGTTTAGCCTTGGCAAATGCACAAGTTTATTTGGATCGAGCCTTTAAAAATTTTTATCGGGAAAAAGGGATGGGCTTTCCAAAAAAGAAAAAGAAAGAAACGGTGCATTCCTACACTACGAACAATCAACATGGCACGGTCAAAATTTTGGATAATCGTTATTTGAAAGTACCTAAATTGAAATCTTTAATTAAAATGAAGGTACACCGCCAACCGCTGGGGGAGATAAAATCTGTAACTATTTCTATGAGTGCGAGTCACAATTATTATGTTTCCATTTTGTGTGAAGCGCCGGTTGAAACAAAAACAAAGCAACAAAAAATGGTGGGAATTTGTAGCAGTAGGGAAAAATTTGCGCTGCTTTCGAATGGTGAAAGCTTCGAAAAAAGCTATTGTTCAAAGCATTTAAAGCAAAAACTACGTCAAGAAGAACGAAAATTAAACAAGCGTAAAATGATTGCTTTGGAAAAAGGTGTCGATCTTTCGCAAGCAAAAAATTATCAAAAACAAAAAATAAAAGTCGCAAAAATTCGCGAAAAAATAGCCAACCAACGAACGGATATTTTAAACAAAATTACAACGGAATTGGTTTCAAGTTACGATGTTATTTGTATTGAAAAAGCCCATCACAGTAATGAACGGCCGCCAAAACATGATCGTTCTGAACTCGCTTGGTCTTTATTTTTAGCTAAACTGTTGTATAAAGCACAATGGTATGGCAAAGAACTCATTTGTATTGAGTCAGAGGAGATAGAAACAGAGTTGTCTTTTTCTGAAAGTACAGAAAATTCAGAGTATCTTAGAAGCCAAAAAATCTTAGAACGTGGCTTGTCTAAACGAGAAACCTTATAAATAGAAGAACTGTAGGGACTACAGGGATCGCCTAGGGGATAGAAAATGTACACCATGTGTTGAACCATTTGTTTCTAGGAAGTCACATTGGGACAGTCCACTAATTATTAATAATCAAAATACGAGTTCAAACGAATCTAGTGCTAGATTCGTTTTTTTTTTGAGGAAATATATTGACAACTAGGATAAACTAAGGTAAACTAGTGAAGTTGAGAAATGAAAGCAGAAGCACCCGCTTCTCGCCTTAGTTGAGTATATCGCTGGGCTAGATAAAGTATTCCTTATTTTTTTAAGTAAGGCAGACTGTTGGCGGGTTCTGGATAGGAACCTGTTTTTTTATTGCATTTAGCAAACAAAGCAGACTTCCGTTAGGATTTTCTCTTAAAAATTTTGGAGGTGAATGACCATAGCAAAGGATATGATGGTTAACGACGGCATTCGTGCACGCGAGTTACGTTTGATCGGACAAGATGGTGAACAATTAGGTGTAAAAACCAAAGCAGAAGCATTACAAATCGCTGAATCTGCAAACTTGGATTTAGTACTTGTAGCGCCAGGAGCGAAACCACCAGTTGCGCGAATTATGGATTATGGAAAATTCCGTTTCGAACAACAAAAGAAAGAGCGTGAAGCTCGCAAGAAACAAAAAGTGATCAACGTCAAAGAAGTTCGTTTAAGTCCAACAATTGACGTAAATGACTTCAATACAAAACTTCGTAATGCGCGTAAGTTCTTAGAAAAAGGAGACAAAGTGAAAGCTTCTATCCGTTTCAAAGGCCGTGCCATTACCCATAAAGAGATTGGTCAGAAAGTTCTTGATCGCTTAGCTGAAGAAACTGCGGACATCGCCACAGTGGAACAAAAAGCGAAAATGGACGGACGCAGCATGTTTCTAACGCTGGCACCGAAAAACGACAAGTAAACGAAGAGACCGAGCATTCGGACTTTTGGTAATTTCTACAAGAAGGATATTCGACAGTTGTGACTGTTAGAGTCTTTCACTTGAAGCAAAGATTTTGAGGAGGAAAATTAGTCATGCCAAAACAAAAAACACACCGCGGATTAGCAAAACGTGTAAAACGTACTGGTGGAGGCGGCTTAAAACGTGGCCGTGCCTTTACATCTCACCGTTTCCACGGTAAAACTAAAAAACAACGCCGTCAATTGCGTAAAGCAAGCATGGTTGCAAAAGGCGATTACAAACGTATCCGCCAACAATTAGCAAGAATGAAATAAAACAACTCGGTGACTTTTAGATTACCGTCAAGAGAAACAAGATATTAGGAGGAATTCAACATGGCACGTGTTAAAGGTGGAACAGTAACCCGTAAACGTCGTAAAAAAGTCCTTAAGTTAGCGAAAGGCTACTACGGATCAAAACATACTTTATTTAAATCAGCAAAAGAACAAGTAATGAACTCTTATTACTATGCATTCAGAGACCGTCGTCAAAAGAAACGTGACTTCCGTAAATTATGGATTGCACGTATCAACGCGGCAGCTCGCATGAATGGCTTAAGCTATTCTAAATTAATGCACGGTTTGAAATTGGCAGAGATTGATATCAACCGCAAAATGTTAGCTGACTTAGCCGTTAACGATGCAGCAGCATTTACAGCGTTAGCTGAACAAGCAAAAGACGCTTTAAGCAAATAAGCTTAAATAATCTTTCACACCCTACTCCTTGAGTAGGGTGTTTTTTTTAATAACTCCGTTGGTAACTTTCATCTATAAATGAAAAAATTTGTGAGAGCGGAATTTCTTCAGAAAGACTTAACCAATGCTCTTTATTCATATGATAGGCAAGAAAATAGCCAGGTTGGTTCTTTAATAAGGCAATCAATTCAGGCGCAAGTTTAACGGTTAAAATAGTGAGCTGCTTATTCTCGGTAGCGCCGAGCAGTTGTGCATCCAGTGGCATAATTAAAGCAAACCATTTCGCATTTCTAGGATGACGAAAGACGAGATAGTCTGGGTGTTTTTTAAAAGGGAAATCGGGCGTTATCTGATAACGTTCTTGGATATAGGCGCTAATAGTTTCTTGAAAAGTCATAGGTTTCTTCCTTTCGTTAAGGCTAGGCATATCTATTTACATCATAGCAAAAATTACATAAAATTACTTCGTTCAAAGGAATGGGAGGAGGGAGCAGATGACATTAATTTCAACAATTTTAGTAACCTTGGTGGCGGTAGAATTTTTCTACATTATGTATTTAGAAACGATTGTACCAACATCTGAGACAACAAGCCGTGTTTTTAAAATGGATAAGCAAGAGTTACAAAGAAAATCAGTCACTACATTGTTTAAAAATCAAGGAATCTATAATGGATTAATCGGTGCAGGACTTATTTATAGTGTCTATTTTGCGCAAGCAACGATGGAGATGACAAAATTTTTATTGATTTATATTATTTTAGTGGCGGCGTACGGTAGCTTAACTAGTGATAAAAAAATCATTTTAACACAAGGCGGTTTAGCCATCGTGGCTTTGCTTAGTTTACTCGTTTAGCCATCAGAGTTAATAGAGAGACAGTCAAATCGACAGAAAAAACACGGTTGATTTGACTATTTTTTATGGAATTGAGAGAGACAAAATGTGGTATACTTTGTTTATTAGATAGGGAGGAATTAAAAATGCTGAACCAAAAAGAAGTAAAAAAAAACGATTATCCTCAATTAATTTCTCTATGGCGCTCTTCAGTAGAAGCTACCCATTTGTTTTTGAGTCAGGCAGATATTGATAAAATCGAAGTGGTTTTACCTGATTATTTTCAACAAGTTCAATTAAGTATGTGGTTAAATGAAGAACAGAAATGTGTGGGCTTTAGTGGAACAAATCAACAAACTTTGGAAATGTTATTTATTGACCCAGTCTATTTTCGTAAAGGCTATGGTGGAGAAATTATCAAAAAGTTAATAGAGCAAGAATCAATTATCTTTGTTGATGCTAATAAACAAAATGAAGGGGCAGTGAAGTTCTATCAATCTCAAGGGTTTCAAGTAATTGGTGAATCAAAGGAAGATCCTCAAGGAAATCCGTTTCCTATTTTACATATGAAACGGATATAGAAAAGAGGGAAGAAATCATGCGGGTAATCGTTACTGAATATCAACCAGCCTGGGTGGAACAGTTTGAAGAAGAAGCCCAAGCGTTGAAACAGATTCTAAAGGAAAATTGTCTTAAAGTTGGACATATCGGTAGCACATCTGTGCCTAATTTAGCAGCCAAACCAATTATTGATTTTTTGGTCATTGTTGAAGAAATTGAAAAAGTAGACCTGTTACAAGGGGAATTTGAAAGAATCGGTTATGAATATATGGGGGAATTTGGGCTATCAGGACGTCGTTATTTACGAAAAGGCCCGATAAAAAGAACACATCATGTGCATATTTATCAGTTTGACAATACGCAAGAAATTTTGCGCCATCTTGCTTTTCGAAATTATTTACGAGAAAATCCGGCAATTGCTACAACCTATGGTACATTAAAAAAGCAATTGGCCCAAGCACACCCCGATAGCATTGATAAATATATGGATGGCAAAGATGCGTTCATTAAGAAAATAGAAAAAGAAGCGTTGAAGAAATATTGGGAAAAATAAAAAAAGTTGCTAAAGCTAGCAACTTTTTTTTGGTTCTTTTTTGAAAAAATGATAAAGAAGACCACTTAAAAGAACACCTAGAATAATTCCAATCGCTAAATTATGCGTATAGACGATCACACCCACTGTCACGAGTAAAATAACAATTTCAGTAACTTCAAAAGTTCGGAAAAGCTGCAAACTTTCCCAATCAAAGGTGTCGACTGCCACCGTCATCATGATCCCAATCAATGCAGCTGTAGGAATGGCTACCATCACAGATTTAAAAACAAAAATGAATAGAAGGAGGGTAATACCTGAAATCAAAGTAGAAAGCCGTTTTCGTCCCCCTGATTTAACATTAATGACCGCTTGCCCAATCATCGCACAGCCAGCTTGGCCACCAAAAAAGCCGGTAATTATATTAGCGAATCCTTGCGCCTTAACTTCTCGTTGGCTATCACTTTGGCTCGCTGTCATTTTGTCCACAATGGGGATCGTCAATAAAGATTCAATTAACCCGACCATTGCTAAGGCAACAGAGCTAGGTAAAATAATCCGCAACGTTTCTAAGTTGACGGGTACATTAGGCCAACGGATCGCTGGATGAAACTGACTCATTTCACCAAGATCACCTACCGTTTGTAAATGACCTTTTAAAAAATAGGACAGGATAGTCATGAATAAAATAACAATTAAAGCAGGAGGCACAATTGTAATAAACTTAGGTAATAGATAAATAAGTAAGATACTACAGATAATCATGCCGTAGGACCACAGTGTTTGATGAGGCAATTGTTGTACTTGCGCCATGAAAATTAAAATGGCTAACGCATTGACGAATCCGTACATCACTGTCTTGGGAATAAAGCGCATTAATTTATGGATACCTAAATAACCTAAAATAAATTGTAGAAAGCCTGTTAAAATAGTCGCAGCAAGCATGTATGACAAACCATGTGCTTGAATTAAGCCTGCAAGGACTAAGGCCATTGAGCCAGCAGACGCCGAAACCATTGCCGGACGGCCGCCCGTAAAAGTAATCACAAGTAAAGTAACAGCTGAAGCAAACACTGCAGAAAGCGGGTGAACACCAGCAATAATCGCAAACCCGATTACTTCTGGTAAAATGGCGACAGAAGAAACGAGACCGGCAAAGAGATCATTTCGTTCATTGCCTAACCATTCGCTTTTTTTTATACTAAATAACATCGAAAAACTCCTTTAAGTTAATAAAACCTTATTCATAATAGCATGAATAAGCTGAAATGAGCGTGGGACAAAAATCACTTTGGATTTTTGCTCCACGCTCAAAAACTGATAAACGGCGGAAACAAAAGCAGCTCCTTCGGAAATAAGCCGGAATTCTCCAAAAATTACAGAACAATTTTCGGAAATTCCTTCTTATTTCTCAGAGTTAAACGCTTCTGTTCCGACCTCATTAGAACTGTAACAGTGCCAACAACAAAATGGCTAGGACGACTTGAACAGTTCCTACTGATAAACCATAGATTAAGAAACGTTTGCCTTCTTGGAAAAACTTTTTAAAATCGAGTCGTAACCCGATTGCTGCCAAGGCAGTAATTTCAAACCAAGAACTAAAGAAATGAGCAGTCTCACTGATCATAACGGGGAAATGAATCAAACTATTAAAGACACAGGCAATGAAAAAGCCAACTACATACCAAGGTAGGGCACTGCTTTTTTTGGTGACTTCTACCAACTCAGCCTCTGATTCTGCCGTCTTACTTTGCTTGAAACGTCCAAATAAATAGACAACTGCTACGAGTAGGACAATCCGCATAATTTTAAAGAGCATCGCAAGTTGAACTGCGTTCTCATTGACCATATTGGCACTGGCGACAACCTGACCAACTGATTGTAAAGTCCCTCCGATTAGTGCGCTACGAGCTAACAAATTGGTACCATAGAGAATCCCACTTAAAATGGGTAAGGTCAACATTAAAACGGTACCTAATAAGTTTACTAAAGTAATGATTTGGCCTTTTTCTTCCTCATCTGCTTGAATTGCTGGAGCAATCGAAGCAATAGCAGAAGACCCACAAACGGCATTACCACCAGCCATCAATAAAGACATATTATCAGAAAAAGCCAGTTTTTTACCGATCAAATAGGCAAAAATAATGGTCAGCGACATTTGAATGAGAATAAATGCGACACCTTGTAAGCCAATTTGGGCAATCGTTTGAAAGGTCACGGTGGTTCCCAATAAAACAACAGAAAATTCTAGTAATTTACTTTCGGCTACTTTGGTTCCGCGATTTAAATTGGCACCGCGAACAAAGGTATTTCCCAAAAAGATTCCTAGTAAAATAGCTATCGTTGCGGCGCCTAAGCTAGGTAACCAGATGGCAAGAAACTTGCTAAGGCAGGCGACAAGGAAAGCTGTTAGCAAGCCGGGAAGAATTTGTAATAAAGATTGGATATAATCATTTTCTGAATTTTTCATTGAAAAAATCTCTCTTTCTTGTTCATTACTTCCAGTATAACGAAATTTTTTGCATTTGAGAAATAAATAGTTAAAATAATATTTATAATAGAAAGTTATCGAAAGGATACCTATGTTTAAATTATTAAAGACTTTTCAAATTGTGTATGAGCAAATGAACTTTTCCAAAGCAGCTACCTGCTTATATATATCACAACCAGCCGTTTCTAATCAAATCAAACAATTAGAAGAAGAATTAGGCTGTTCATTGTTTTTAAGAAATGGTCGACAAGATGTAGTCCCTACTAGGCAAGCGGAAGTCTTGTATAATCGTTTGCTAAATTTAGCTGATGATTGGCAAGAAACATTAACAGCTCTTCATCAGGCGAGATTACCTAAAGAAACTTGCCGAATTGCTGCGTCTAATACTTTTGCAGTTTATTATTTGCCGCAACTGATGCAGCATTTACAGACACAGTATGCAACAATCAATTTTGTTTTAGAAATGAACAATTCAGAAGAAGTAGTGGAAAAAGTTGAAAAACATCAAGTTGATTTTGGCTTTATCGAAAAACCATTAATTACGAAAGGCGCCTCTCGTGAAGAAATTATTCAGGATCAATTGGTTTTAGCTGGGGACCCTGCCAATCAGAATTGGTTGGTACGTGAAAAGGATTCTGGGGTCTTTCATTATACCCAACAGTATTTAGAAGAAAGTAATCAAAGCCCAACACTCATGACGGTTAAAAATAATGAAATGATTGTTAAAATGTTGGAATTGGGCATGGGGCAATCGTTGCTTTCAAGAAAGGCGATTACTGAAAAAATCCCCTTCCAAACGTTAGGTGAAAAGTACTGGCGTTCCTTTTATTTTTTGACACGGGGACATTTAAAATCCTCCTTGCTTCAAGAAGTAAAACAAGCAATTTATCGATTCTATCAGACGGAAATGAATAAATACTAAAACGTTCTCTTTGTTTATTTATCAATCTTTGACTACACTAAAGAAAACGAAGGAGGGAACCATAATGCCTAAATTTTCACCTTGTTTATGGTTTGACACACAAGCGGAAGAAGCTGCTAACTTCTATACAACAATCTTTGAAAAAGGTGCAATTCTAAGTAAAACGAACTACGTTAATGAGGAGCACCAACCTCAAGGAACATCATTAATGACCATTGAATTTACCTTGGCGAACCAAACAATCATTGGTTTAAATGGCGGACCAGAATTTTCCTTTACGCCAGCTAGTTCATTTTTTGTTGAATGTAAAACATTATCACAAACAGAAACGTTGTGGAAAAATTTAACAACAGATGGACAGATATTGATGCCTTTTGGGGAATATCCTTTTAGTCCTTTATATGGTTGGGTAGTGGACAAATTTGGTGTCTCTTGGCAAGTGTCTTTTTCAGGAAAAGAACAAACAATTGTACCAACCTTTATGTTTGCTAATGAAAAATATGGCGAAGCAGCCAAAGCTCTATCAGAATGGTTGGCGATTTTCGGTCCAGGCGAAATAATTGAAAAAGTTGAATATGAAGATGGGAACATTGCGCAAGCACTTTTCACATTACAGGAGCAACCGTTTCGAGTAATGGATGCACGAGATAAACATGATTTTGATTTTACCATGGCCTTCTCCATTTATATTGATTGTGAAAATCAGGAGGAAATAGATCGGCTATGGCAACAAGTAACTGCTAAAGGGAAAGAATGGCCGTGTGGCTGGATGGAAGATCAATTTGGGGTCAGTTGGCAAACAGGCAATCCTGAACTGAAACGTTATTTATCTGACTCAAATCCAGCTAGAGCAAATGAAGTGACCAAAAAATTGTACCAAATGAAAAAAATAGATTTAAACCAGTTAAAAGAAGTGTATGACAAATATAATCATTAGAAAAACTGAGGTTGTCTGATCCACTACACTTTGGTACGTTGGTATCAATTCCAATACATGGAACATACTAGAGTTGAAGGACTTGTCTTTTAAGGATCAAGACCTTCAACTCTTAAAAAGGCTCGATTCTTGTGAGTTCCAAAGAAGCCACTTCTATTCTGTTGTTTATCTTAAGGGTTAGGACTCTGCCGATTTTTTTATAAGATTATGCTATAATTAAGAGTAGCAAATTATTGAAGGAAAAATGAAAAGTCCAAAATAGGAAGTGGTAAAATGATTGAGTTAATTGTGTTGTTAACAGTTTTTACTTATGGAACGAACTTTGTTTTATATCTTATTTTGAAAAATAAAAAGTCCATGCCAATTGTCGAAAAAGCTTCTATTGTATTAGGAATTAATATGTCTGTGTTATTATTAGATGGTATTTTTGCTTTTGTTGGTAAATTCATCATGTTATCAGAATGGGAATTATTAGCGCCTATTTTTGAAATAGTGTAAAAATCATCATAAAGTCCTATATCCAAAAAGAATGAAGTTTGTTAGGATAAGAAAGATGAAAATTTAGAAATAAAAGAGGTGGGATTGCATGGCTAAAATCATGATTGTCGAAGATGAAACAACCATTCGAGAATTAATTAGCGAGGAATTACAAAAATGGCAATTTGAAACGATTGGAACAACCGATTTTAATGATGTATTGGATGATTTTCAAGAGGAGAATCCCCAATTAGTCTTGATGGATATTAATTTACCTGTTTACGATGGGTACTATTGGTGTCAAAAAATTCGTGAAGTTTCTAAAGTACCAATTATTTTTATTTCGAGTCGTAGTACCAATATGGATATGATTATGGCGATGAACATGGGCGCGGATGATTTTGTTACAAAACCGTTCCAGATAGATGTTTTAATTGCTAAAATCAATGCTTTGTTGCGCCGCTCTTATAACTATTCCGATACGGATAGTGAAGTGCTTTCACATAATGGCATTACTTTAAATGTGGACAATGGACGAATGGAAATCAGAGGCGAAATGATCGATTTAAGTAAAAATGAATACCGATTACTGTATCTTTTAATGAAAAAGCACGGAAAAATTTTAACACGTGAAAAACTATTGCGCGCTTTATGGGACGATGAACGTTTTGTGGATGACAATACGTTGACGGTAAATATCAATCGTTTACGAAAAAAAATTGAGCAAGCAGGGATTGCTGGCTATATTGAAACCAAAGTGGGCGTCGGTTATATGGTGCCCTAGATAGGAGTAGACAATGACCATTCTAAAGTATTTAAAAGATCGCTGGTTATTACTAATTGGTTGGTTATTTTTTCTGTTCTTAACTTGTTTTATTTTATGGTTGGCTCCTAATGTCCGCTTAGATTGGACAGTGGTTGGCTATATCTTTTTACTGCAAAGTGTTTTTTTATCGCTATTTTTAACAATTGATTATTATTTAAAACGTAAGTGGTGGCTTTCGTTGGCAACGGAAAAAGAGCCGCCTTCTTTACAAGAATATTTGAATACAGCAGAAAAAGAAGAAGAGCTACTTGTCCAAACGTATATTAACGGTTTATTGCAAGAGCACCAACAAACCATGCAGCAAGCAATTAACAACCAACAGGACCAAAAAGATTACATTGACTCTTGGGTTCATGAAATCAAAGTCCCCCTAGCGGCTATCACTTTACTGGTACAATCTGTCGAAGATGATATTCCAGAGAAAAAATATTATCTATTGGAAAATGAGTTAGGGAAAATTGATGAATATGTCGAGCAAGTCCTATATTATGCTAGACTGGACAGCTTTTCTCGAGATTATTTACTCCAAGAATATTCTTTAAAAGAAATTGTGCAATCTGTTGTTCGTACGCAAGCAAATTATTTTATCCAAAAAAGATTGCAATTCTCAATTGAAGGAGAAGATGAAGCGGTTTTAACCGACCGAAAATGGGTCATTTTTATTTTCCGCCAATTATTAAGTAATGCAGTCAAGTATACGCCAGAAGGCGGCACAATTACGGTTCTAATTTCCAAAAATAAACAAGGTATTTATTTATCTTTAAAAGATTCTGGGATTGGCATTCCGATGCAAGATCAACGACGCATTTTTGATAAAGGATTTACTGGTGAAAACGGGCGGAAAAGTGAACAGCATTCGACTGGTCTTGGCCTGTATTTGGCCCATAGCTTAGCGAAAAAGTTAGGTCATGATTTAACAGTCGAATCGACAGAAGGGCAAGGTACGACGATGACATTGTTTTTCCCTTCCCTCAGTTATTATAATGAAGTGAAATAAAAAGTAGGTCTATCAGCAAATTAAAGAGGTGATAGGCCTTTTTTTATTTATTAAAACTTTCTTGCTAACTTCTCTTACTCTTCTTAGTTGTTTAGAAAACGTTTTTATTGTTAGAATGAAATGAAATAAATTTGTTAGGAGAATATTATGAGTTTACTTATCGCTTTAGTGCCCATGATTGCGTGGGGCAGTATTGGTTTAGTCAGCGGTAAAATTGGTGGAAGCGCCAATCAACAAACGTTAGGTATGACAATCGGCGCATTACTATTTTCAATTGTTGTCTTTTTTGTTATCCAGCCTACGTTGACGACAGCCACATTAATTGTTGGATTTATATCTGGTTTATTCTGGAGTTTGGGACAGAATCAACAATTTCATAGCATGAAATATATGGGCGTTTCAGTTGGCTTACCAATTTCAACTGGGATGCAGTTAGTTGTTAATACCGTTGCAGGGGCTGTTTTTTTCCATGAATGGACAAAAACAAAAGACTTTGTTGTAGGCTTTATCGCTTTAGCCTTTTTAGTTTTTGGGGTGTATTTAACAGCTCGACAAGATGATGATAGTCAACCGAAAACCTCAAACAGTATGTTAGATTTTAATAAAGGGATTCGGGCGTTGATTTTCTCAACAGTTGGGTATGGCGTCTATACCATCATTATTAATGCCACTGGTTTAGATCCGTGGGGAATTATTTTGCCACAAAGTATTGGTATGTTAGTGGGGGCTAGTTTCTTTGCCTTCAAAAAAGTCAAAGTTGATCGTTTTGTTTGGATGAATATGACGACGGGTCTGCTTTGGGGCTTAGGAAATATTTGTATGTTATTAACCATGCGTGAAATTGGCTTAGCTATTAGCTTCTCTTTATCACAAATGGGGATTATTATTTCGACTCTTGGAGGCATCTTCCTTTTAGGCGAAAGAAAATCAAAAAAAGAAATGTTTTATGTTATTTTTGGTTGCATTTTTGTTATTCTAGGTGGTATTCTTTTAGGGTATATGAAAGCGTAAATAGTTTATTTACGCTTATTTTTTTTACGGGGGTAAACACATGTCTATTTTTAGAAAAAAAGAAATCACTGTGCCTGTCAATGACAGTGGTGGGATGAAAAAAAATCTTAAGACGATGGACTTAATTTTTCTAGGAATTGGGGCTGTAGTAGGAACAGGGATTTTTGTTGTGACAGGTGTCGCAGCGGAACGCTATGCAGGTCCAGGGCTCGTCTTATCATTTCTGGTAGCAGCAGCCGCGATTATTTTATCTGGTTTATGTTATGCAGAATTTGCATCGCGTATTCCGGTCATTGGCGGGCCGTATGCCTACATGTATGTGGTCTTTGGAGAAATTGTGGCTTGGATGACTGGTTGGATGATTATTTGTGAGTTTTTCTTGGCGGTTTCATCCGTTGCTTCAGGTTGGTCAGGCTATGTCCATGGCTTTTTGGATAGCTTAGGTTTTTCTTTGCCGCAAGCGTTAAGTGGCGCTTATAATCCAACAAATGGTACATATATTGATTTGATTGCCATGTTGGTCGTTGTAGCCGTAACTTTTTGGGTATCTTTAGAAGCGAAAACAGCGTTACGTTTAAATAACTTAATGGTTTTCGTGAAGTTTGGGATTATTTTATTATTTGTTCTCGTGGGAATCTTTTATGTGAAACCAACGAACTGGCAACCATTTATTCCTTATGGTTTTTCAGGCGTTTTCAGTGGTGCTGCCTTAGTTTTCTTTGCCTTTCTAGGGTTTGATGCGGTTAGCATGGCCGCGGAGGAAGTGAAGAATCCGAAAAAAGATATTCCAAAAGGGATTATTGGTTCCATTATTATTTCAACATTGTTATATATTGTTGTTACGTTAGTTTTAACTGGGATTGTTCCATTTACGGATTTAGGGGTCAAGGATCCGGTGGCTTTTGCGATGCGCTTCATTAATCATGGCGCAATTGCGACAATCATTTCAGTTGGTGCTATTTTAACCTTATTAACAGTGACGATTGCGATGATGTACAGTTTAGCCCGTGTGATTTATGCGATTAGTAAAGATGGATTATTGCCGCAGTTTATGAGCAAAATCGATGAGAAGCGGCACACACCTAAGAATGCAACCTATGTAGCTGGATTTTTAGCAATGGTTTTTGCTGGTGTTGTTCCAATGGAGATGTTGGCTGAACTTACAAATATCGTGACACTCTTTTATCTGATGTTTCTCGCTTTAGGAATTATCAAATTACGGACAATGAAAGGAGAACCACAAGCAGGTGAATTTAAAGTACCACTTGTGCCGGTTCTACCATTAATTTCAATCGTGGTTTGCGCGGCTTTGATGTTCCAATTGTCTTTAGCTACTTGGCAAGTATTTGGCGTAGCCGTAGTGATTGGTTTGGCTATTTATTTCTTTTATGGACGACACCATAGTATCGTTCGTTTCGAGACAAAAGAATAAAAATGAACGAAAAAAGAGAGGAATACTTGTCAAATAGACAGGTGTTTCTCTCTTTTCTTTCTGGCATTTTCTTCATTTTCAAGAGAAAACCGACAAGAAATATAGTTTAATAATGTCTAATTATGGTATACTGTTTAGGAGTAAATCCTGAGGGTTTAGGAAAATGACTAAAGGAGGTTTTTTCTGTATGTCACAGAAAGAAACATTTTATATTACCACCCCAATTTATTACCCAAGTGGGAAGTTACATATTGGGAATTCATATACAACAATCGCCTGCGATGCAATGGCCCGTTACAAGCGTTTAATGGGTTTTGATGTATTTTATTTAACAGGTGTGGATGAACATGGCCAAAAAATTGAAAAAAAAGCTGCTGAGTTGAATGTGACACCAAAAGAGTACGTTGATAAAATGGCAGCAGATGTTCAAAAATTATGGAAAACATTAGATATCAGCTATGATAAATTTATTCGGACAACGGATGATTATCACATGGCAGCTGTGCAACAAATTTTTGATCGTTTAGTAGAACAAGGAGATATCTACCTTGGAGAATATGAAGGTTGGTATTCAGTTTCTGATGAAGAATTTTTCACTGAAACACAATTAGCTGAAGTATATCGTGACGATGAAGGCAATGTCATTGGTGGGAAAGCACCAAGTGGTCACGAAGTCGAATTAGTTAAAGAAGAATCCTATTTCTTCCGCATGAGTAAATATGCGGATCGCTTGGTACAATATTACGAAGAACATCCAGAATTTATTCAACCAGAATCTCGTAAAAATGAGATGCTAAATAACTTCATCAAACCAGGATTGGAAGATTTAGCCGTTTCAAGAACGACTTTCTCTTGGGGAATTCCGTTAAAAAATGATCCAAAACATGTGGTTTACGTATGGATTGATGCGTTATCAAACTATATTACAGCACTAGGTTATGGCTCAGAAGATGATTCATTATTCCAAAAATATTGGCCTGCGAACGTGCAAATGGTTGGGAAAGAAATCGTGCGTTTCCATACGATTTATTGGCCAATTATGTTAATGGCCTTGGATTTACCATTACCGAAAAAAGTCTTTGGACATGGTTGGTTATTGATGAAAGACGGAAAAATGTCTAAATCTAAAGGAAATGTTGTTTACCCTGAAATGTTAGTAGAACGCTACGGTCTAGATGCGTTACGTTACTATTTATTACGAGCAATTCCATTTGGTAGTGATGGCGTCTTTACACCAGAAGATTTCGTTTCTCGCTTAAATTATGATTTAGCTAATGACTTAGGAAACTTGTTGAATCGAACAATTGCGATGATTAATAAATATTGTGATGGCAAAGTACCAGCCTATGCTTCAAAAGTTACCCCATTTGATAGTGAACTATCGACAACTGCGGCGAATGTTATTGGAAAATATCATGAAGCAATGGAAAAAATGGAATTTAACACGGCCATTGCAGAAATCTGGACGCTAGTTTCTCGTGCCAATAAATATATTGATGAAACAGCGCCTTGGGTATTAGCTAAAGAAGAAGAGAAACGCAACGAATTAGAAAGTGTCATGATCCATTTAGCGGAAAGCTTACGAATTGTGGCAATCTTATTGCAACCAGTCATGACAGAAACACCAGGGAAAATTTTCGAACAATTAGGCTTAGATCCAGAAACAATGAACATGGAAAATATTCATTTTGGTGAGTTCCCAACAGACGTAACAGTAACAAGTAAAGGAACACCTATTTTCCCACGTTTAGAAATTGAAACAGAAGTAACGTATATTCAAAAGAAAATGTCCCAAAGCGAAAGTGCTACAGAAGAGGATATTAAATGGAATCCAGAAGAAACAACGTTGGTTTCAACGAAAGAAAAACAAATTAAGTACGATGATTTCGATAAAGTGGAATTAAAAGTTGCCGAAGTTATTGACTGTAAAAAAGTCAAAGGAGCAGATAAATTATTGCAATTCCGTTTAGATGCTGGAGATGAAAACCATCGTCAAATTCTTTCAGGTATTGCTGAATTTTATCCAGATCCAGCTGCGCTAATTGGCAAAAAAGTAGTCATTGTGGCTAACTTAAAACCAAGAAAAATGCGTGGTCAAATTAGCCAAGGAATGATTCTTTCAGCTGAATCACCAGAAGGGAAACTTCAAATTGTTGAAGCACCAAAAGAAATGCCAAATGGTGCAGGAATTGCATAAAAGCATAAGTAGTAAAGATAAAAGGTGAATTGTAACCTTTTATCTTTACTACTTTTTTTGTATACTAGAAGAAAAGTGATTTGATGTGGGGGAAGTTTGATGGCTTATCATAAATTTAAATTTTATGAGCAACGAAAAAATGATCCTAAATGGCGTCCGTATTATTTAGAAGCTATGAGAGTAAGGGAACAAGCATGGCTAACAGTTCAACGTAGAAAAAGAAGGGCAAGAATTAGAACCTTTTTAGTGGTTGCGATACTGGTTATTTTAGTTTTTCTGTTATTGGCTCATTGGACATATTCACAAACAAATGAACTCTCTTTCTCCAGTTTTATCGACGTCCTAAAATCGAAAATCAACGAATTTTTAAATTAAAAGAATCGAAGAAAAGCCTAGAAAAAATCATTTGCGATTTTTCCTAGGCTTTTCTATTTTAGAGTTTCACTTTTTTAGGTATTCGTTTTTTACCAAAACGGCCTTTCGTTAGGCGACTTGGTAAAATGATCAGTAAGAGTGAAAAAGGGACACTGATAATTTGCCACGTGAGTAAACGGCCTAAGCTATTATTTTTATAGAGCCACTCTAATATAAAATGCAGCCCTAAAATACTTAACAAAGCCAAGCCTGTCAGGAAATAAGGCGTTGATACCCAGTCGGTCGTTTTCAAGAGACTAAAACCTAAAGGAATTAGATAAAAGTAAGCACTTGTTAAAGTAATACGCCAACTTTTCATAACGGTGCCTAAATTAATTATAAAAAAAAGTAAAGATAGGACTAAAGCGAAAGGTGGAAACAAAGCCACTAACGCCGAATAGATGGTTCCCCAGACGAGCATTAAGGGACCTTTAACAATAGCGGCAATAAGTGTAAACAAGCCAATTAGGAGTAACTGCTGTGTCAGTGAGCCAAAGGTTAGCAAGCCAAATAAAATAAGCAGTAGCCAGTGCCAAATGGTTTGGTTTTGTTGTTTTCGCTCAATAGTTACATTTTTTTGGATAGAGGTTTTTAAAAAATTTTCTAAATCAGGTGATTGTTTCACTTTCTCACACTCCTCTCAACTTAAGAGACAACAAACGAGTAGGTCTGCTAGTTAAAAAGCAGTACCTACTCGTCTATTATAAGTGGTTTTTCTAAAAATAAAATCCGCCTTAAGTCTCAGTTACTGGGCTGCCAAGTAAGGTGTAAACCATTCAGAAAGTGTGCCGGTATAAGGTAAAACGACCCGTTTCATTCCACGAGAAATAGCAGTATACAGGATTTTTTTATCTCGTTTATTGTCGGAATAACGATTAACATTTGGGTTATGAAGAATTACATTATCAAATTCTAGACCTTTTGCCATATCAATTGATAAAACTTGCAGTGACGGATGCTCTTCCAATGAAAGAGAAGCACTGAGTTCTTTTGTTAATTGTTCTTTTTCTGCAAAAGTTTTAGTAATAATGGCGGTGCTTTCTTTCGGATCAAAAGTTGCAATGGAAGTGACGATTGCTTTAAGATAGTCAGACGCAGAGTCACAAGGAATAAATGCCGGCTTCTCTCCATCATGACGGATGGGCACAATGGTTAATTGCTCTGGTTGAGTGCCTAATGTTTGGAAGAGTCGTGTAATTTCTTTACTTGAACGGTAACTGTTTAATAATTGATACGTTCCAACAGAACGGCTGGTTTCGTTAACCAATAAATCATGAGCTTCAGAAAATTCAATGGCTGTATTAAAAATGGCTTGATTTTCATCACCAGCTAAAGTAAAACTAGCTTTAGGGAAAAGTGTCAGCAGTAATAATAATTGGGCTTCTGTATAATCTTGGACTTCATCGACTAGGATAAAAGCCATTTGCTGGTTGGCGAGGTTTTCAATAAATGCATGTTTCACCAAAATAAGGGTCACAATTTCATCGGCTGTGAAAACAGCTGTCTCTTTTTGATACGATTTTCCAGTGAATAAAGAATAAAACGTTTCAAAAAAGGCCCATTGATCTAGCCAAGCATCATTTTTGATAGCGGCAGTGATGGAGCGATATTTTTTCTTCAAACGTTTTAAAGCAAAATCAGCCAGATGTTTTTCATTATCTTCGGTAATCACTGTGCCAAAATAACGAACTTGTTCAGCTTCTGTTAAATCTTGGAATTGATCCAACATTTTTTTAGAATGGGCTTGTTTTAATAAGTACCGTGTCCAAAGACTGGTTAATTTTTCTTTTGTGGCCGAAATTCGTTGGCGAATACTCAAGTCAGCTGGTGTTTCTTGATAAAGTTTAAAAATTGTTTCTGAAGTAAATAAGGTCTGCTTTTTAAAAGTTAAAGGACGGAAAAAATGTGGCTGCACAACCGCTTTTTCAGGATTGCTTAAAAGAAACGTTGCAAATTCTTTTGAACGAATAACGTGCTCTTGCTCCGTTGCCTCAGAGCGAGTAATGCGTTCGAAATAGTCCGTTTCTTCTTCCATTGGCCATGCTTCTTTGGTAGTGAAGCGCAAAAATTGTAAAAGAGTCAAATTCAAGGGATTTCGTTCGCCTAAATTCGGTAAAACTTGAGAAATATAATCAATAAATGTTGAATTTGGTGAAAGTAATAAAATATTATCCGCCGTAATTTCTGCTCGATGTTGATAAAGTAAATAAGCAATCCGTTGCATAATCGCAGACGTTTTCCCACTACCAGCAATCCCGTTGACTAGTAGGAGTGGCTGCGTTTCGTCACGAATTATTTGATTTTGTTCTTGTTGAATGGTTGTCGTAATGTCCTTCATATAAGGAGAAGCATCTTCTTCTAAAGAATGCAATAACACATCATCTTGAATCGCGATGGTTGTGTCAAAATAGTTGATTAATTGATCTTTTTCAATAATTAACTGTCTTTTCAAATCAAGTTGTACAGGAATGGTTTGTTGATGTGCCATGTAGGCTGTTTTCCCTAAAACATTGTCATAAAATAACGAAGCAATCGGTGAGCGCCAGTCGTGAATGCGCGTTTCTTCTTCTAAAGAAGTAAAATCGTTTACGCCAATATAAAAGTTTTCTGGCTCTTCAGGACTGTCTTCAAAAGTCACGCCAATTTTGCCAAAATAAGGAACTTGTAATAGGCGTTTCACTTTGTCTAAATTTTTAGCCGTTGCTTCATTTTTTAAGTTCCACTGATCAATTTCACGGTTCTTCATTTCCAACATGGCAAACGTTTCTAGATTATCGGCATAACTATCAAAATTCAGCTTAGAATCGCGACCAAATTCTTCTAGCATATGTTTGCCATCTTTCATTGTGTTCGCCAATTGCTCTTCGTAAACTTTTTTAGCCGCTTGCAGCTCATGATAAACCGTTGTTAAATGCTGTTGTTCATAAATTTTTTCATCGGTCATGGAGATTCCTCCTTTTAATAACATGACTGAATAGTATACGTTACTTTTAGCATAAATGCAAGCGCTGTTTATGAGGAAATGGCGAATCTTGTCGCCTAGTCATTCAGATTTTTCAAGAAATATGATAAAGTAGAGAGGAGATAAAGGAGGCAATCATAATGATTTTTGATACACATACACATTTGAATGCAGAACAATTTAATGATGATATTCCAGAAACGATTGCACATGCCCAAGAATTGGGTGTTACAGAGATGGCCGTGGTCGGTTTTGATGAACCAACGATTGAAAAATCTCTTTTACTTAGTCAGGAATATGCCAATATTTATAGTATCATTGGTTGGCATCCAACAGAAGCGGGTAGCTATACGCCAGAGGTTGAACGTCGATTACAAGAACAATTAACGTTGCCAAAAATTGTCGCATTAGGTGAAATCGGTCTTGATTATTACTGGATGGAGGATCCTAAAGAGGTGCAAGAAAAAGTCTTTCGCCGTCAAATTGCGATTGCTCGGGAAATGAATTTACCGTTTAGTGTGCATACGAGAGAGGCATTAGAAGATACCTATCGAATTTTAAAAGATGAAAAAATTTCAGATATTGGTGGAATCATGCATAGTTTCAGTGGCGATGCTGAGTGGATGAAGAAATTTTTAGATTTAGGTTTGCATATTTCTTTTAGTGGAGTCGTAACGTTTAAAAAGGCATTGGATGTTCAAGAAGCGGCGATGGCGGTACCACTAGAAAGAATGTTGGTGGAAACAGATGCACCCTATTTAGCCCCTGTTCCTTATCGTGGTAAACGGAATGAACCAGGCTATACACGATACGTAGTGGAAAAAATTGCTGAATTGCGTCAACTAACCTTTGAAGAAGTGGCAGAACAAACGAGAGTCAACGCTCATCGCTTGTTTCGGATAGATAAATGAAGGAAAAAATGAAAGTTGCAGAAATCATTGTCGTTGAAGGAAAAGACGACACACGCCGCATTCAAGAGGTAGTTGCAGCGGATACGATTGAAACGATTGGCTCTGCTATCAATGATGAAATTTTGACACAAATTGAACACGCACAAGAAACGAGAGGCGTGATTATTTTTACAGATCCAGACTATTCGGGCGAAAAAATTCGTAAAACAATAATGGAAGTTGTCCCTGATGCAAAGCATGCTTTTTTATCAAGAAAAGTTGCAGTTCCTAAAAAAAATGGTGGTAGCCTAGGGGTTGAACATGCTAGTGATGAAGCAATTATTGAAGCCTTAAAAAAAGTCGTAACACCTGTTCAAGCTGGTGAAGACTATCAAGAAATTCCTAGACAAACACTAGTTGAATATGGTTTAATAGCGGGAGCAAATGCAAAAAAATACCGTGAATTATTAGGAGATGACCTAAGAATTGGCTATACAAATAGCAAACAGTTAGTCAAACGGTTAAGCATGTTTCGGATTACAGAAGCAGAATTGAAAGAAAGCATGACACGTATTTTAAAAGAACTTGCAAACGAAGAATAACTACATGGAGGAACAAGCGTGACGGACTATAAAGAAATTGCCACACCATCCAGAACCAAAGAAATACTAAAAAAGCATGGATTTTCATTTAAAAAGAGTTTAGGTCAAAATTTTTTGACAGAGCCTAATATTTTAAGAAAAATTGTAGAAACAGCGGGAATCAATCAGCAGACAAATGTTGTCGAAGTCGGGCCTGGAATTGGTGCATTAACAGAGCAATTAGCGATGAACGCGGCACAAGTTGTGGCCTTTGAAATTGATGATCGCTTGATACCTGTCTTAGCGGATACCTTAAGTCGCTATGATAATGTAACAGTGGTGCATCAAGATGTTTTAAAAGCTGATTTGGTCGAGACAACCAACCAAGTTTTTCAAGAGAAGTATCCGATTAAAGTGGTGGCTAACCTACCTTACTATATTACTACGCCAATTATGATGCATTTTTTAGAATCTTCTTTAGATGTAGCCGAAATGGTTGTGATGATGCAAAAAGAGGTCGCTGATCGAATTGCTGCTAAACCAGGAACGAAAGCTTATGGCTCATTATCAATTGCTGTCCAATATTTTATGGAAGCAAGTGTCGCCTTTATTGTGCCAAAAACGGTTTTTGTGCCGCAGCCCAATGTTGACTCGGCGATTATTAAATTGACGCGCCGTGCTACACCAGCAGTGACAGTGACCAATGAAAAAGAATTTTTCAAATTAACCAAAGCCAGTTTCCAATTAAGACGTAAAACATTGTGGAATAACTTAACTCATTTTTATGGGAAAGATGAACAAACGGTAGCTTGGCTAAAAGTGAGCCTAGCTGAAGCAGAAATTGATCCTTCTAGACGTGGTGAAACATTGTCTTTAGAAGAATTCGCTCGTTTAAGTAATGCTTTAGAAAAGAATAAACCAGTATAAAAAAGAACTTTCTGTTATTTATGAGAAATAACAGAAAGTTCTTTTATGTGTCTTGACACATTGCGGCTGTTCAGCTACACTTGAGAAAAACAAAAAGGTGTCATGACACCTTTAGGAGGCAGTTTTAATGAAAACAAACTCAGTAAAACGTTTAACAATTTCAGCACTTTTAATTGCAATGGGGATTATCATTCCAATGGTTATGCCAAGAATTACCATTGGTCCAGCTAGTTTTACGTTAGCAAGTCACGTCCCAGTTTTTATTGCCATGTTTATTTCTCCAGTGGTGGCAATTGCGGTTAGTCTAGGAACAGGTTTTGGTTTTTTCTTATCCGCAACACCGATTATTGCTTTGCGGGCCTTATCTCATTTGATTTTTGCAGTCATTGGCGCAGTGATTTTACAAAAGCATCCAGAAATTTTAATCAATAAAGAGGGGAAATTCACTTTATTAAATGGGAAATTACAGTTGTTTAACGTGGGAATTGGAGTGATTCATTCCGCTGCCGAGCTAGTGGTTGTTTCTGTATTTTACACAATGGGCAACTTGCCAGGAACCTATTATACAGCCGGCTTCATGTATTCTATTTTTCTTTTGATGGGCGTTGGTGGATTAATTCATAGTTTGGTGGATTTCAGTATTGCCTACTTTTTAGCAAGTACCTTAAGTAAACATGTAGATATTCCAACTTTTACAGAAGCGAAACAACCCAAAGTGATAAAGAAGAAGGTTAAATTAGCATAAAGAGAAACACTCGAGGCATCCGTCATTGCGACGGATGCCTCGAGATTTTTTTATTTAATGACTTCTTCTGTTTGAGGGTCGAAGAAATGTCCTTTGTTAATATCAAAAGCTAAGTCAATCATTTCACCAGGATGGTGGAAGTCACGAGCATCTACTTTTGAGATAAACTCTGTATCACCAATTTTTGTATAAAGCATGGATTCAGCCCCTAATAATTCAGAAACAACGACTTCAGATTTAATCACCGCATCTTTCATTGCCGTTAAAGCCACTTGTTCGCTATGAATATCTTCTGGACGAATACCGAAAATTAATTCTTTGCCTTCATAACCATGTTCAACAAGCTCTTTGTTTCTTCCTTCAGGAATTGCTAGTTTTAAGCCATGTTGGTTAGAAATAACCCCATTGTTTAAGGTAACTTTGAAGAAATTCATGGCAGGTGAGCCGATGAACCCAGCTACGAACATATTTTTTGGTGTATTGTAAACTTCTTTTGGTGAACCAATTTGTTGAATAAAGCCATCTTTCATAATTACGATTCGATCAGCCATGGTCATCGCTTCGGTTTGGTCATGTGTCACATAAATTGTCGTAGTTTCTAAACGTTGGTGTAGTTTAGCGATTTCAGCACGCATGGCTACACGTAATTTTGCATCCAAGTTTGATAAAGGTTCATCCATTAAAAAGACTTTGGCATCACGGACAATTGCCCGGCCAAGTGCAACACGTTGGCGTTGTCCACCAGAAAGCGCCGCAGGTTTACGCTGTAAGTACTCTGTTAAGCCCAGAATATCCGCAGCATTTTCCACCCGTTTTTTAATTTCAGCTTTATCATATTTTCTTAGTTTTAAACCAAAAGCCATGTTATCAAAAACAGTCATATGCGGGTAAAGCGCATAGTTTTGGAAAACCATGGCAATATCACGATCTTTCGGTGCAACGTCATTCATGACTTTGTCCCCAATTGATAATTCACCTTCAGTAATATCTTCTAAGCCAGCAATCATTCGCAATGTTGTTGATTTACCGCAACCAGAAGGTCCGACAAAGACGATAAATTCACGGTCTGTAATTTCTAAGTTAAAATCTGTAACAGAATAATGTTCTGCATTGTCATATTTTTTATACACATTTCTAAGCGCCATTTCCACCATTTGATACGTCACTCTTTTCTTTTTGATTTGTTACTCATAGTTTAAATGAAAACGCTATCTTTCAGCAAGGGAGAGTTGCACAAGAAAAAGAAGACTTTTTCGTCAAGGTGACAAAGGACAAACACTCTCAGCGGATTTATCGCTAAACTTTTGTTATAATATAACAAAGACAGGAGTTGGATAACATGAAAATCGCTTTAATCGCTCATGATCGTAAAAAAACATTAATGATCAAACTAGCAACCGCTTATAAACATATTTTAGAAAAACATGAATTGTATGCAACGGGAACGACAGGCATGAAAGTGATGGAAGCAACTGGCTTACCCGTGCATTGCTTTAAATCGGGGCCATTAGGTGGGGATCAACAGATTGGCGCAATGATATCGGAAGACAACATTGATTTAGTTATTTTTTTAAGAGATCCTCTTTCCGCGCAACCGCATGAACCAGACGTGACGGCTTTGATTCGTCTAAGTGATGTCTATGAAATTCCTTTAGCGACAAATATTGGCAGTGCTGAAATTCTTTTGAGAGGTGTCGAGGCGGGGTTTGCGGACTTCCGTGAGGTTATCCATGAAGGGGATCGTCGACCGTTAGCTTTTTAGAGAACCTTAATGGTTATTTTGACTATTTTGTGGTATATTTTATGAGGACTTTTGTCCAAATAAAATAACAGAGTAGGAGACAAAGCGTTAAGTGCTAAAAGGATGGGATGTTGCCTTTTGGACGAAGAACATAAACAGTGTGTTGCTAGAAAGCAAAGGTTCTTACTTTGCTTATCATCAGAACAACACGTTCAGCTTTTTAATGTTCGCGGTTTTGTTTTCGCATTCGCTGCATGGTTCGTCATGTAGCAGCTCTTAGAGGAGATGCTAAAAATGACAAAGAAAAAATTTGGCACAAAATCCATTGCGTTAATGGGCGTACTCATTGCGGTGGTCGTTGTCTTTTCACGCTTTTTTGCGTATGAAACAACGTTTTTAAAAATCAGTTTCACGTTTATTCCAGAATCATTGATTGGGATGATTTTCGGACCTTTTTGGGCTGGAATCGGCACGGCGGTGGCTGATGTGGTAGGAATGCTGCTTTTTCCAAAGGCAGGCTATTTTCCTGGGTTTACTTTAAATGCCTTTTTGGCTGGTGCTATTTATGGTTATTTCTATTATAAGAAAGAAATGACATGGCAACGAGTGATTTTGGCGACATTGTTGGTCACCGTTTTAATTAATATTATTTTAACGCCTTTGTGGTTAAGTTTAATGTATGGCGTCAATCTAGCAAATTTTGCTTGGTGGGTGCCACGCTTAATTAAAACAGTTATTTTCTTTCCTATTCAAGTAATTGCCACTTATTATTTAGGCAATAAAATTCCCTTTAAACGTTTATTTGGAAAGCCATTATCTGAATTAGATCAATAAATTTAAAATTAAAAGAGTCACTTTTCATCATCCCAGAAAAGTGACTCTTTTTTATTGTGCTTTTTGATTAAACTGTGCTTCGTAAAGGTCACGATAATAACCCTGTTCTTTTTGCAATAATTCGTCATGGGTGCCAATTTCAACCACTTGACCATTGTCCATAACTAGAATTTTTTCAGCACTTTTGATTGTTGCTAAGCGATGGGCAACAACAAAACTGGTCCGGCCAGTCATCATTTGTAAAAAAGCATCCTGAATTTTTTGCTCAGTCAACGTATCAACTGAACTGGTCGCTTCATCTAAAATAAGCATCGGCGGATTACTAATCATCGTGCGTGCAATAGTCATTAATTGTCGTTGTCCTTCAGAAATTTTAACGCCTTGGGAACCAATCTCGGTATCTAGTCCTTGAGGTAAACGCATGACGAAATCAAAAATATGGGCTTTTTTCATGGCTTCTATAATTTCTTCGTCAGAGGCTTCGGGATTTCCGTACGTTAAATTTTCCCGAATGGAGCTATCGAATAGCCAAGTATCTTGGAGAACCATGCCAAAACTTTTTCGCAAGCTATCCCGAGTAATTTGAGTAATGTCGTGAGTATCAACCGTAATTTGACCATGGTCGACCTCGTAAAAGCGCATTAACAAATTCACTAATGTTGATTTACCCGCACCAGTTCGCCCAACAATGGCAATTGTTTCTCCTGGTTCAGCAATTAAATTAAAGTTTTCGATTAAAGGTCGCGTCGGCGTGTAAGAAAAATCAACGTCTTTAAATTCAACACGGCCTCGCGCTTCTTTCAAAACAATTGCGTTCGGGGCATCAGGACGTTCAACTGGTTGATCCATCATATCAAAGGTACGTTCCAATCCAGCTAAGGCTGCTTGGATTTGGTTGGTGATTCCTGAGAGTTCAATAAAAGGTTTAGAAAATTGACTAGAGTAAATGGTGAAACTGGAAATAACACCAACTGTGACTAAAGGATTGCCACTTAAAACTAACAAGCCACCGACTAATCCAATCGATAAGTAAGATAAATGGTCGATAAATCGAGAAAGTGGGTTGGTTAAGGAAGAAGAAAACTGAGCCTTCTGTCCTTTTTCGTACAACGTTTGATTCAATGCTTCAAATGTTTCTTGTGTAGCTTGTTCTTGTTGAAAGGCTTTAACAATTTTTTGGTTGCCAACCATTTCTGAAACGAAGCCGGAAATTTCACCAACAATCGTTTGTTGTGCAGCAAAGTTTTTTTGTGAAGCTTTTGCAACAAGCCAGTTTACAATAAAAATAATCGGCGTACTGATAAGAACCACTAATGTGAGCAGGGGACTTAGCCGAATCATAAAGAGCAAAGCAACAACGACGGTGGCCATGCCAGAAAATAATTGGTTGAAGACAGCCGAGCAAGCCATTGAAATATTGTCAATATCGTTGGTAAAGCGACTGACGATATTTCCGTGTGATGTTTGGTCATAATAACTTAACGGTAATTGATTTAAATGGGCAAAGGCATCTTTTCTCAGCTGTGTGGTCGATAAATAAGACACGCGATTACCGAGACGTTGAATCAGCCATTGACTTAGAACGGTTACGAGTAAAATCCCTGCTAATAAACCTAAAATTTTGATGAGTTGCGCAGCATTGACTTGTCCTTTACCAACCATTGTATCAACGGATTTACCTATATAATAAGTCATGAGGACAGTCGAAAAACCACTGAGAATTCCTAGGATTAAGGCACCGATAATTTCTTTTGGATAGCGTAGTAAATACGGCTTAAAACGTGAGAAGGCACCAAAATGAATTTTTTTAGTTTGCATGGGTATCCTCCTCCTGTGATGCAACGATTTCTTGATACTCTTTAGAAGAAGTAAGTAATTCTTCGTGGGTGCCAAGGCCAGCGACTTTTCCACTATCTAGGACTAAAATTTGATTCGCCGTAGCAATCGAACTCACGCGTTGTGAAATTAAAATAACGGTTGTCTCTGCTCGTTCTTTTTGTAAAGCACGGCGCAGATTCAAATCTGTTTGATAGTCGAGGGCACTCAAGGAATCATCTAAAATAAGTAAATGTGGTTTCCTAATCAAGGCACGGGCAATGGTCAACCGTTGTCTTTGTCCACCAGAAAAGTTTTTTCCGCCTTCGTTAACAGGCGTGTCTAACCCTTGGTCTAATTGTTCAACAAATTCTTTACATTGGGCGATAGCTAATGCTTCCCAACAGTCTTCATCAGTTGCATTTGGTTTGCCCCATTGTAAGTTTTCTCGAATAGTCCCTGTAAATAAGACGGCAGTTTGTGGGACACTTGCCACTTGTTGGCGTAAAGTAAAGAGCGGCCAATCGCGCACATTTACACCATTAATAAAAAGGTTTCCTGCACTCACATCATAAAATCTAGGAATGAGTTGGGTTAAGGTACTTTTTCCGCTGCCAGTAGGTCCTGTGATGCCGAGAATTGAGCCTTTAGGAATCGTAAAATTGATATTTTCCAAAGCCAAACCGGCCTCTGGTTCATAGCGAAAATCTACATGGTCAAAGGTAATATCACCAAATTGTGGCGATGTTTTTGCTGATTCTGGTGTATCTGTTAACTGGCTTTCTACAGTTAAAACCTCATTGACACGGTTTGCGGAAGCTGCGGCTCGTGTAAAAATTACCACGAGATTAGAAGCAACAATTAAAGCGAGCATCATTTGATTCATATAATTGATCAAGGCTAAAACTTCCCCTTGTTGCAGAGAACCAAAAGAAACTTTTAAGCCACTAAAATAAAGTAAAAATAAAATTCCAACATTCATAATCAAAGTGGTTAAAGGTGTTAATAAAGCAGAGACGTTCGATACGCGAATGTAAATATCGCCTAAATCATCTGAAGCTTTATCAACATGTCGTTGCTCTGTTTCCTTTCTAGCAAACGCACGGATCACACGGACACCGCTTAAGTTTTGACTGATTTGACGGTTTAACCGATCCAAATATTCTTGGACTTTTTGATATAAAGGCACAGTCACTTTAATGATAATAAAGAGAATAAGGCTAAAAATTGGTAAAAGTAATAGGAAAAGAAAGCCCATCTGTACGTCAATGTAAAAAGCCATGACCACAGAACCGATACTTAAAAAAGGTGTCCGAATGACCAACCGAATAAACATCGCTAAAGCCAATTGAAGCTGGTTGATATCGTTTGTGATCCGAGTGATGAGGGTATCTGTACCAAAACTATTCAATTCTTTGTGTGAAAGCTGATTAATTTTTTTCATTAATTGATTTCTTAGCTCTGTCCCAAAACCTTGCGAAGCGACTGAAGCATAATATTGACAAATCATGACAAAAAATAAACCAACTAACGACATAACAAGCATCCAGAGGGCCATTTCTATGACAGTCTGTCGGTCGTTTTGACGAATACCGACATCGACTAAGTGAGCCATGAATAAGGGCAAGACTAACTCGAAACAAGCTTCTAAAAATTTGAAGACTGGACCGAGGATAATTTGTTTTCGATAATTTTTTGCGTATTTCAATAAACCAAACATAAGATTCCTCCCTTTGCTGCTCTCA
This sequence comes from Enterococcus sp. GC34, assembly GCF_040886645.1. Taxonomy (NCBI): domain Bacteria; kingdom Bacillati; phylum Bacillota; class Bacilli; order Lactobacillales; family Enterococcaceae; genus Enterococcus; species Enterococcus sp. GC34. The sequence continues at coordinate 148,206 of NZ_JBFOEF010000007.1, read as the reverse complement.
TTGTAGCCTAATCTTTCAATGAAAGAAAGTTGTTCGCTACATTTTCTTAACTTCTGGTAAAATAGAAGAAAAGAGTAAAGAAGTGGAGAGTGGTAGAAACATGGAAAAAATGAGTCAGATTATTTTGTTATTTTTTATTTATTCCTTTATCGGTTGGTTATGGGAAACGGTGTATTGTTCATTAAAAGCTAAAAAATTTGTTTATCGAGGATTTTTGGTAGGGCCCTATTGTCCTATTTATGGATTTGGGGTCTTAAGCGTTCTCTATTTTGTGGAACCCTTTGAGAACAATCTCTTGGTATTGTATGTCGGATCGGCTGTTTTAGTGACGATTTTAGAATATGTCACTAGTTATGGCTTGGAAAAACTGTTCCATGCCTCTTGGTGGGATTATCATGATGTACCTTTTAATTTAAACGGTCGCGTGGCTTTACCGGTTTCTCTTTTTTGGGGATTGGGGTGTGTCTTGATTGTCAAAGTTATTCAACCAGAAATCGCCAAAGTTGTCAGCTTTTTACAAGTAACCTTTGGCAACTACTTAGCCCTTTGCATAGTGATTGTAATGGGGCTTGACTTAATTTATACGTTGCTGAACATGCAAGGTTTCAAAAAACTTATTACCGAGATGGGACAAACGTTGGAAACGAACCAACAAGAATTTAAGCAACGGTTGAACACAAAAATGGAAATTGCTACAGCTGATTGGCAGAAGTTAAAAGAGCGAACCAAAAAAGAGCATTTCCAAAATCGATTAAATTTCCAACAACGTCGTTTTATTAACAATTACCCAAAACTAACTTTAAAAAACATTAAAAATTCCAAAGAAGTTCGGCATCTCTTAGAAGATTTGAAGAAAAAGGGCCAATAATTAACAAAAAATATTACAAAATATTTCAATCAATGGTCTAATGAGATGAAAAAAAGAAAAATCGTCAAAAGCTAGTTTTTAAGGCGTCTTAAGAAATTCTTAAAGAATTGAGATAGAAATGGACTAATGAATAAACGCAGGATAAAAAAAGAGTTGCATTTAAATTGTAATAAATTGTAACATGATTGAAATAAAACAAGCCCTCCTGACTAGTATAATGAGTAGGTGTTTTAGATAAGTTAGGAAAGGTGTTGGATTTAGTGAAGGTTAAAAAGTTGATACCATTTTTAACAACAATGATGCTTATCAATTTTGGACTTCCAGTCGCTGCGGCAGCAGAATCACTTGATTCGTTGCAAGAAAAAGAAGCGCAAGCGAAACAATCTGGGGAGTTAATTAGTAAAGAAATCAATTCAGCCTTAGACGATGTAAATGCTAAATATGCGGAAATCGAACGTTTAAAAACGCAAATTTCAAAAGCGGAAGATACGTTGAAAACTTCGAAAGAGGAAATAGAAAAAACAGAAAAAAATATTTCTCGTCGTAAAGAAGCTGTTGGCGATCGTATGAAGGATATTCAATTAAATGGCGACCAACGTACTTGGCAAGCCTTATTAGATGCAGAAAATTTATCAGATTTCTTTAATCGGGCCTACGCCATGACCGTTTTACAAAACTTTGAACGGGAAAAGATTGAAAGCTTAACTAGCGAAAAAGAAAAATTAGCTGCATTACAAGAAAAAGTTGAAAATACGCAAACAACTTTAAAACAAAATGAAGAGAAATTACAAGTTGAAGCTTCTTCAATGAATAATAAAGTCTCTGAGTTAAAAGAAAAAATGGCGAATAATGAAGAATTATTGGCTCAAATTTCGACAGACAAACAGAAAGAGCAACAACGCTTAGTCAGCGAAAAAGCAGCAGCTGAGGCACAGAAAAAACGTGCGGCAGAAACTGCCAAAGCAGAAGCAGCGAAGAAACAAGCAGCTGCCGACAAACAAGCGCAAGCAGATGCGGCGGCTAAACTAGAAGCCGAAGCTGCTGAAGAGTCAAGCAGTCAAGCATCAAGCTCTTCTACAAGTACGGAAAGCAGTAGCACTGAATCTTCAAGTTCAGCTAGTTCATCCGAATCGTCATCAACGACAGAATCATCGACAGGCGAATCATCAACACCAGGAACTGGCTCTGGTCGTGTGCTTCAGATGGAATCAACCGCTTATTCTTGGCGCGAAGCTGGTGCAAGTAATCTAAGTGCTACTGGTATTGACTTAAGTAAACAAAGCAATGTAGTTGCAGTCGATCCAAGTGTAATTCCTCTAGGTTCATTAGTGAAAGTCTCTGGTTATGGCTTTGCTATTGCTGGAGATACAGGTGGCGCTATTCAAGGAAATATTATTGATGTTCATTTTGATTCAGTAGACCAATGCCGTCTTTGGGGACGACGTCAGGTTACAGTAGAAATTCAATAATAAATTTGTTATACTAAAGACAAGATAAAAGGAATTGGCTAAGTCAGTAATGATAGTAGCCAGTTCTTTTTTAGTTAAATGTAAAGGAGAATTACAATGATTCGCTCGGCAACAAAAGAAGACGGTCAAGCGATTGCTCGGCTGGTCTTAGTTATTTTAAAAGATATGGAGTTACCAATTTTAGAAGAAGTCTCAGAAGAACAAATGATTGACCTGTTAGCAGAGGCAACGGCGTGTCCAACCTATCGCTATGGCTATCAACGAATTTTAGTTTATGAACATGCAGGTGAAGTTGCAGGGATTGCTGTCGGCTATCCTGCGGAAGATGAAAAGATTATTGATGAACCTTTAAGAGAAGTCTTTAAAAAACATGGCTTAGCAGAAGATGTTCGGCTATTTATTGAAGAAGAAACCTTGCCTAATGAATGGTATTTAGACACGATCTCTGTGGATGAACGTTTCCGTGGAATGGGCATTGGTTCTAAGTTATTAGATGCTTTACCTGAAGTAGCTAAAGCTAGTGGGAAGCAAGCTTTGGGTCTAAATGTTGACTTTGACAATCCTGGGGCGAGAAAGTTATACGCAAGCAAAGGCTTTAAAGATGTCACAACAATGACTATTAGTGGTCACTTATACAATCATATGCAAAAAGAAGTGTAAAAATAACGAAGCTAAAGTCAATCACTTTAGCTTCGTTATTTTTCATTAATCCGTTAAAGGATCAAAATCTAATCCAAAATCATCGGAAGTTTTTTGTTTTTTCTTATTATATAACCAGTAGTCAAGGACAGCTGCTATGCAGATGCACAACGGTGCGTCCTCATCATTGGCAACAGTTAAAACAAAATAGTCGCCTGTACAAAGCATGGTTTTATCCATTGACATAATTTTTTTATGGACTTGATAAATTGAATATTGATGCGCTTTGATATCACCAACAACTGCCCAGTGAAGGCCTTGAACATAATAGAAATCAGCATTCAAATTGAACAGTTTTCGTAGAGTACCCACTTTTTCAAAACGCTGATATAACTCAAATCGTGTACCAAAAGTCCAAGAAACTTGTTTAATACTGGCTAAAATTTCTCCGTTCATTGCATATAAAGAAAGCGCATCTCCTCGTGTACCCCAGCGCCCCACCAATAGAAAAAGTGAACGGCCTGCTTGGTCTTTCACGATGGTTCGCGTAACTTTTCCTAACTGTTGTTCTTGAATAAAAAATTCAGACACGACACGATCTCCTTTCTATATATAAATGAGTGCTGTAACTGGTAGTGCTTATTACAAATCTTCTCTTATTGCACGCAGGATGGCTTCGCCAACACCATTTTCTAAATTAGTGGCTGTTTCATATTTAGCATATTCTTTTAATTCCAGTTCGGCATTGCCCATTGCAAAACTTACCCCAGCCCATTGAATCATGCTGACGTCATTTAAATTATCACCAATAGTCATGACTTGTTCAGCGGGAATCCCACGTTCTTTAGCGACGCGCGCAACCGCAATCCCTTTTTGTGCTAGGCGGTGGTTAATTTCAATATTATTAAGCGCAGAAGAGGTGACAACCAAATCATCTAGTTCTTCTACTTCCATCCCAGCAGGACCTAATACTTTCGGCCCATCCATACTGAAGCCAATAATTTTAAGGACTTCAATCGAATCATCTTTTAAAATGTCGTCTAAACGATCAACATAGGTAATATGCAATAAAGATAGGTGTGCTGAAGCCATGGCGATCGCCACTTTATAAGTTAAATGGGGCATGGATTCTGCAATATGAGCGGCAAAGTTTTCAATTCTTTTTTCTTGATGTTCAGAAAAAATACCTTTATTTGTAGAGATTTCATAGTAAACATTGTGTTGACTCAAAATAGTTAGTACTTCGGTTACTGTTTCTTTTTCGATCCCAGCCGTGAAAAGTGAGTGTCCATCTTTGTCGAACACTTGGGCGCCGTTTAAAGTAATCATGGCGCAGTCAATTCCAGCTTCTTCTAACGCGGGTTTCGCTTCGGTATATGCGCGGCCAGTAGCAACCATAAATTCGATTCCTAAACGTTCCGCTTCGCGAATTGCTGAAGCGTTATCATTTGTGATGCTCATTTTTGCATCTAAAAGTGTTCCATCCATATCTGAAGCAATTAATTTAATCATCGATTCTCTACACCTCATTATCTATTTAAAGCTTACCTATAGTTTACCACGTTTTTCCAAGAGAAAGTACCCAGAAATTTCTTGTCAGGTTTGGAGAAATTCGTTATGCTTAGAGAGCGAAGGAGTGAGCATTATGAAAGAAATTATTCACAATAGTTGGCAAACCGTTTTATCTGCTGAGTTTGAAAAACCATATTATCAAGAATTGCGGGAATTTTTGAAAAAAGAATATCAGACACAAACGATTTATCCAGATATGTATCATTTATTTTCAGCGTTAGAACTAACCCCTTTTGAAGAAGTAAAAGTAGTAATTTTGGGACAAGACCCATATCATGGACCCAATCAAGCACACGGACTAAGTTTCTCTGTCCAGCCAGGTGTGAAAGTGCCGCCATCTCTTGCGAATATTTACAAAGAATTACAAGCTGATTTAGGGTACCAACCCGTCAACCATGGCTTTTTAGAAAGCTGGGCCAAACAAGGCGTGTTATTATTAAATACTGTGTTGACCGTTCGGGCAGGTCAAGCCTATTCCCATCGAGGTAAAGGGTGGGAGCAACTGACAGATGTCATTATCGAAAAGTTGAATGAGCGTGAAAAACCCGTTGTTTTCATTTTATGGGGACGTCCAGCTCAAGAAAAAATTAAAATGATTGATACGACTCGGCATGTGATTATCAAATCGCCACATCCAAGTCCATTGTCAGCGCATCGTGGTTTTTTTGGCTCACGTCCGTTTTCTCAAGCGAATGCCGCTCTAGAACGTTTAGGGGAAACGCCGATTGATTGGCAACTTCCTGAAACAGTGTAGTGTAACAGTGTATGCTGTTATAGTGTAGAAGAGTTAGTTTGTGAAAAGTTTATCGGATTATTGGTTTTTTTGACTAATACAGCTAGAAAAAACTGTTATTTTCTTTGAGAATAGTGTATGATGGATTTTGTAAATATAAAACTGGAGGGTTTATCGTGGAATTATTCGATAGCTTAAAATTTAAAGTCGTACGCCGTAATATCAAAATTGTTTTCCCTGAAGCAACAGATCCTAGAATCTTAGGTGCTGCTGCCCGCTTAAAATCTGATGAATTAGTAGAACCAATCTTAATTGGTGATCCAACAGATATCGCAAATGCTGCTATGGCTCGTGGAATCAACACATCAAACTTTATTATTATCAACCCCAATGATTATGAAAAATGGGATGAAATGGTCGAAGCATTTGTTGAACGCCGTAATGGAAAAGCTACTAAAGAAGATGCTGAAAAAATCTTAAAAGATGTCAACTATTTCGGTACTATGTTAACTTACATGGGTATTGCTGATGGTATGGTTAGTGGTGCTATCCACTCAACAGGTGATACAGTTCGTCCTGCGTTACAAATTATTAAAACAAAACCAGGTGTGAGCCGTACAAGTGGTGCCTTCTTAATGATTCGTGGTCGTGACCAAGAAAGATATTTATTCTCAGACTGCGCGATTAACGTGAACCCAACTGCACAAGAATTAGCTGAAATTGCTGTTGATAGTGCCAAAACAGCTGAATTATTTGACATTGAACCAAAAGTTTCATTGTTAAGTTTTTCAACAAAAGGTTCTGCAAAAGCACCAGAAGTAACAAAAGTTGCTGAAGCTACAAAAATTGCGCAAGAATTAGCACCTGAATATGCGATTGATGGTGAATTACAATTTGATGCTTCTTATGTATCTTCTGTCGCACAATTAAAAGCGCCTAACTCAAAAGTTGCTGGAGAAGCAACAGTCTTTGTATTCCCAGATTTACAATCAGGAAATATTGGCTACAAAATTGCTCAACGTTTAGGTAACTTTGAAGCAATTGGCCCTATCTTACAAGGATTGAACAAACCAGTTTCTGACTTATCACGTGGTGCAAACGAAGAAGATGTTTATAAATTATCAATCATTACAGCTGCTCAAACATTAATGAACGACTAATTAACTATGTCGAAGCATGATAAATAAGCAAAGTAGAAGTTGAGGTTCCCAGGACACTTGGGCCTCAACTTTATTTTTTTGAAGCTGCCACTAGTCAACTTATTGAATTTTCGGTATACTTTCATACATAGATTCTTGCAGATGGGAGGCAAAAAAATGAACATTGTCCTGAACAATCCATTGGAAACAGAAGCAATTGCTAAAATCATTGGACAGAAGGCACAAGCTGGTGATGTAATTGTCCTGACTGGTGATTTAGGGGCCGGTAAGACGACAATGACGAAAGGGATTGCTTTAGGATTAGGCATTTTCCAAATGATTAAAAGTCCCACCTATACGATTATCCGAGAATATCCACAAGGACGACTTCCGTTATACCATATGGATGTCTATCGTGTTGAAGAGGGTGCGGATGAATTAGGGTTAGATGAGTATTTTGAAGGAGATGGGCTATCCGTTGTAGAATGGGGCAGCTTGATTGAAGAAGAATTGCCAGAAGATTATTTAGAAATTATTTTAAATAAAGATTCTCAAGAAGCTGACAAGAGAGTTCTTGAATTCCGTGGAACTGGTCCATTGGCAGAAGAAAGAATAGCAGAGATTTTACAAGCGTGGGAGGCTCGCGAATATGACTGAACAAACATTTTCTATTCGAGAAGCAGTGCCTACTGATGCGGATCAATTACTATCTGTGATGTCAAAAATTGGGAGTGAAACGCCCTATTTGGTAATGGATGAGCGAGGAATGGCTATGTCGACAGCAGAATTGGCTGAAAATCTAGCAACACTCTATGAATCGCCAAATAATGTTTTATTGGTGGCATTAGCGGGAGAAGCGATCATTGGGACCGCATCTGTGTCTGCTTCTTCTAAAAAGCGGATGGAGCATATTGGTGAAATTGGCATTAGTATTTTAAAACAGTACTGGGGCTATGGACTGGGCAGTATCCTGATGGAAGAACTTATTCGCTGGGCGCATGAAAGTCATGTTATTCGTCGCTTGGAATTAACGGTACAGGATCGTAATCAACGAGCGATTCATGTCTATAAAAAATTAGGTTTTGAAACAGAGGCAATTATGCCTCGGGGCGCCAAAACAGACCAAGGTGAATTTTTAGATGTTCATTTAATGCGTTTGCTGATTGATTAATTATTGGTTAATAATTTTAATTTCTTAAATAATCGAACGATAATTGCATGAAAAAACAAAATTTTCGCAATTATCGTTTGTTTCATATTTATTTTTCTGATATTTTTGTTATAATTATAGAAGAATTTAACGAAAAAATGAAAATTTATTTTGGGAAGGAATGTAAGAAATGGCGAAGGCAACGAAAATGAATGTTAACTATCGAGAGTCGATCTTGGATCGTGCGTATCGTTTAGAGCTAATAAAAAAAGATGAGTATGCAAAACATCAAGAAAAATTATCATTATTAAATGAAAAATTGTCTGACGGGGAACCAGCTCAATTTGATGCAAAAGAAGAAACGTTTTGGAAAAAAATTTCGCAAAAAGTTATTTTATAAAAGTAATACATACGAATAAGAGCGTACACATAGAAAGAAGCGTAAGCAGTGTTAAACTGCTTACGCTTCTTTTTTAATGAATAGGAATAACTGTTTCACGCTTAATTAATTTGTGAGGAATAACGAGACGGACACCATTCGTCAATTCTTCATGGATTAATTCATATAATTTTTTCATCGCCATTCGACCTAATTCTGACGTGTCGATGTCAATGCTTGTTAGATAAGGATGTGTCAATGTTGAAAAGATTGAGTTGTTAAAACTAATAATGGATAATGTTTCAGGAACTTGATAACCATAGATTTGCGCAAGTTGCATCGTCCGCAAAGCAAAGATATCATCAATCACCACCAACGCCGTGGCATTATTTTGATGAAGAATGTCATCAAAAGCCATGTAATCTTCAGGTTTTTCTAACGCAACGCTTGGTAAAACAGTTAATCCTTGCATCATCATTGCTTTTTGATAACCAAAGTAACGTTCAAAGTACAAACTTTCATGCGTTGTATTGGTCACAAATAAAATATTTTTATGGCCGTTTTCAATTAAAAATTCCGTCGCTTGTTTCCCTAATAATTGATTATCATTATCCACGTAAACTATTTCCGTTTCATGTTGGTAAGGTTGACCAATTAAAGTAAAGGGAATGTTGTTTTCGTATAAGTAATCAATGACGGGGTCCTTACTATCTGAATACACAAGAATAAAACCGTCCACTTGTTTTTGAAGATGCATTCTTTTAACGTTTTCCAATAGTACATCAAAACTTTTGGCAGTTGCAATAGCAGTAGTCATATCATAAAGACGGGCTTCCTCATTGATGGCTTCCATAATTTCTAAATAAAATGGATTCCCTAACCGTTCTTTCGAATCTAAAGGAGGTAAAATTACGCCAATGGCACTTGAAATTCGTTTACCCAAATTCCGTGCCGTCATATTTGGCACATAGCCTAAGTCATCCATGACTTTTCGCACTTTCTTTTTTGTCGATTCAGAAATACTTGGATGATCGTTAATGACACGCGAAACGGTTGAGGTTGCAACCCCCGCTTTCTTAGCGACATCTTTTACTGTAATTGCCATTTTTGCCACGCCTTTCTTAGTGATTATAGAAGGTTAAATTGATAAACCGTTTGGTAGGTTTGCTTTTTATTAGCTGGTAATAAAATAGAGCCCCACTGAGGATGATGAACAATGTCTGGATACTCTTGTGGTTCAATTGCTAAGCCATAGTTTGAATGCATCGCTTGTCCATTAATAGAAAATGGAGCCTCAAAACCAGTCGTAGAAAATAATACCATACTTTGGTTCGTTGTTGCTATCGTCATTTTTCTTCCAGAAGTAGGTTCTTGTAAGCATAATTGTGGCTGTCTTAAGTCAGAGCCAACTAAGGGGAAAACATCATCTAACCCGGTTGGATAGCGTTGGAGGATTGTTTCGATAGGTGTCAGTTCATTAAAACGTATGGATAGTTCAGAAGCTGGTAAAATCCGTCCAGTAGGCAGCTTATTATCGTCTAATTCTAACATACCTTGACAGTTCAAAGATAGCAAATGTGACAGAATGTCTAACTTTCCATCGCCAGATAAATTAAAGTAGGCGTGGTTTGTAGGATTAAAAAGTGTTTCCTGTTTACTCCGTCCAGTACTGATCATTCGTAAATGATTATCCTCTAGCTGATAAGTGATGGTGGCCTCAATTGGTCCAGGATAGCCAGAAATGGTGTCGGTTAAATGAAAAGCAACGCCAATGATATCCTTTTTTTCAAAGGGCTCGACTGTCCAATATTGAAAAGACCACCCCTTTGAGCCACCATGGATATGATGACCGTCGCTATTTTGTTCTAATATTCCATTTTGCCAATGGCCATTACGAATACGTCCAGCAACTGGTCCAACAGTGGCGCCAAAAAAGCTTTGATCCTTTAATACATCTTGATACGAATCATACGATAAAAGGATATTTTCCCAATGATTATTTTTGTTTGGCATCAAAAGTTGATGGAGGCGCGCGCCATAATTGAGAAGAACGACTTCTAAAAAGTCGTTCTTCAAAGTAATTTTCTTTAAGTTTGTGTTTGGAATATCGGTTACGGTGATACGATTATCCTTCATGATCAAGCCACACTTTTTTTAAGTAATCAAACGTTAAAGCGCTCGTCTCTGGCACGATGGGCAACCCTTTGCCTAACTCTTCTTTGCGGCCAACGCCAACAGGCTGCGCTCCACTAGCAAGAATCGCTTGAATCCCAGCTTTGGCATCTTCAATGCCAAGACATTCTGCTGGTGTCAAATCAATTTCTTTCGCAGCTAAAATGAAAATATCTGGAGCGGGTTTGCCTGCCTGAACGTCTGCTGGATTAGCAATGGCATCAAAAAGGGGCGTCAATTGCATTTTTTCTAAAAGGAAAGGCCCATTTTTACTTGCAGAAGCCAAGGCGATTTTAATATTGGCTTCACGTAATTCCGTTAATAAAGAAAGAATTCCTGGATAGACATCTTCAGGCGTAATTGCTTGGATCATTTCCAAGTAATAATCGTTTTTCCGTTGCGCTAACTGGGCAAATTCTTCAGAAGAAAACGTGCCTTCTTTTTTTCCGTATTTTAACAGTAACTGCAGAGAATCTTCACGGCTTACACCTTTCAATTGTTCGTTGAAAACACGGTCAATGGAAATTCCAATTTCGTTCCCTAATTTTTTCCAAGCGTGGTAATGAAATTCTGCTGTATCAGTAATAACGCCATCTAAATCAAACAAAACGCCTTTAAACATGAACTTCTTCCTTTCTGATCGGTAAAACTAATCGATCTTTTAATGTGTATTTTTGATCGTAAACAGTTAATGGAATTGCAGGGCCGTCGAGTAAAGTGAAGGCCACTTGGTCTGCTGCAACTTCAACAAATAGTAAACGATTCCGATAATTAATGTGGAATGAGTAGGCTGTCCATGTCGCTGGTAAAAAGGGTGCAAATTTTAGTTGTTGATGGTCCGTTTTCATTTGGGCAAAACCTTGAACAATCGCTAGCCAACTACCAGTCATTGAGGTAATGTGTAAGCCATCTTCTGTATCATTATTGTAATTATCTAAGTCAAGGCGCGCTGTTCGTTGATACATTTCCACTGCTTTTTCTTCCATGCCTAATTCAGCAGCTAACACAGCATGAATGCTTGGTGAAAGAGAAGATTCATGGACAGTCATTGGTTCGTAAAAGTTAAAGTTCCGGCGTTTTTCTTCTAAAGAAAAGGCATCATTGAAGAAATAAATTCCTTGAAGAACATCGGCTTGTTTAATGAAACAAGACCGTAAAATTTTATCCCATGACCAATGTTGATTTAAAGGCAGCTCACTAAGTGGTAAATCAGAAACAGGCATTAAATCTTTATCTAAGAAAGTGTCATGTTGTACAAAAATGCCTAATTCATTATCCACTGGGAAGTACATATTCTCTACAATGTCTGCCCATTTAGCTAATTCGTCGTCTGCAATTTTGAGCGTTGTTTCTTCTTGGAATTTTAAATAAGACTCACGTGTGTAACGTAGAACCCACGCAGCGATGGTATTGGTATACCAGTTATTGTTGATATTATTTTCATATTCATTTGGCCCCGTTACGCCATGAATCATATATTGTTTATGACGTTGGGAGAAGTGGACCCGATCTGCCCAAAAACGAGCGATTGCCACAAGCACTTCTAGACCAGCATCTTTTAGATAGTCTTCGTCTCCTGTATAGTTGACATAATTATAAATCGCATAAGCAATCGCACCATTTCTGTGAATCTCTTCAAAAGTGATTTCCCATTCGTTATGACATTCCACACCAGTAAAAGTAACCATTGGGTAAAGCGCACCCTTTAACCCTTGTTGTTGGGCATTATGAATGGCTTGAGGCAATTGATTGTGGCGATATTTCAGTAGATTTTTAGTAACTTCGGGCTTAGCCAACGCCAAGTAAAGTGGGACAGCATATGCTTCAGTATCCCAATATGTGGCACCGCCATATTTTTCACCAGTAAAGCCTTTTGGTCCGATATTTAAACGATCGTCTTCACCATAGTAGGTTGAGAAAAGTTGGAAAAGATTAAAACGGATGCCTTGTTGGGCTTCGTCATCTCCTTCAATAACAACATCAGCTAATTGCCAACGTTTTGCCCAAGCGGCAGCTTGCCCAGCTTTTGCTTCAGGGTACAAGGTAGTCATTTCTGCAAATAATTCGTTTACTCGTGTGATTTGTTGCGTTTCTGGCACATCACGGCTGGTAACGACAAGCACTTCTTTTGTGATGGCGGTCGTATCACCTTCTTTTAAGGACACTGTCAATTCTGCGGTTAAAGCCAAGGGCTGTTGTGTATATGTAGGCACAACAGCGGCTCCATCGATGAAATGGCGCATGCCTGCAGTCACTGTAAAACGCTCTATTTCAAAATTGTTAGGAATGGTCTTAGTCGTAACAAAGCCAAGTGTTTCTTGTGTTTCAATAGCTCTTTCTTCCCAAAAATGTTCTTCATAATTGCTGTCTTCATTTTGAACATCGCCATCCAATTTTGAGTGAAGAGTGATTGTGCCTGTACCTTCCAGCATTTCAATTGTTAAGTGGATGTAAGCTGCTTCTTTTTTTTCTAAGCTTAAAAAACGTTCAAAAGAGAAGCGCACTTTGTTCTTCGGTGTTTGGATGGTGAATTGCCGAGAAAGGACCCCATTTTGCATGTCTAATTCTAAAGAAAAATCTTCGTAAGGTGTAGTGGCTAAATCAATTGTTTGTCCATCAATTTGTAAGTCCATTGCGATGAAATTAATTGCGTTAATCACTTTACCAAAATATTCAGGATAACCATTTTTCCACCAACCAACACGTGTTTTGTCTGGATACCAAACACCGGCTAAATAGGTTCCTTGATGGTGGTCGCCAGAATAGTGTTCTTCAAAATTTCCCCGCATCCCCATATAGCCATTGCCAATGCTCGTTAATGATTCTTGTAAACGTAAATTTTCTTTATCTAAGTGTGTAGTACGGATTTTCCAAGGATCAATTTGGAATAAACGTTTGATTTGTTTCATGAGAATCCCCCTCAGTGATTTTATTGATAGGTCTATCATAAACGCAACCGATTGCATTAGTCAATAGTCAATGCTTAAAAAGTGTAATCTTATGAATAAAAGCTGAAACAAAGGTAGGTTAGAAGGAGCTTTATTTGCTTTATTAAAAGACAAAATAAAAAAGGATTAAGTAGTAGGGAGTTGTTTTCCGCAATATTTTTGAAATTAAAGCATTTACAAAAAGGAAACAGGAGTATATAATGGCAACATAACGAAACCGATTGCGTAAGGAGTGGCAGGAATGAAAAAAATGTTTAGTTTTGAGTTTTGGCAAAAATTCGGGAAAGCTTTAATGGTCGTTGTGGCAGTAATGCCCGCAGCGGGTTTAATGATTAGTATTGGGAAATCGCTTCCTTTAATCGATCCTAATTTAGGCTTGTTAGTAACAACAGGCGGAGTTCTAGAGAGTATCGGTTGGGCAATTATTGGCAACTTACATTTACTATTTGCGTTAGCAATAGGTGGCAGTTGGGCCAAAGATCGTGCAGGTGGAGCATTTGCAGCGGGGATTTCTTTTGTTTTAATCAACCGTATTACTGGAGCCATTTTTGGTGTAACAAATGAAATGTTGGCTGATGAACAAGCTTTCACGCATACCTTGTTTGGGACCAAGATTATGGTGAAGGGATTCTTTACAAGTGTCTTAGAAGCCCCGGCATTAAATATGGGTGTCTTTGTAGGGATTATTGCTGGTTTTGTCGGTGCGATGGCTTACAACAAGTATTACAATTATCGGAAATTACCAGATGCGCTATCATTTTTTAATGGTAAACGGTTTGTCCCATTTGTCGTTATTTTGTGGTCAACAATTGTCTCAATTGCATTAGCACTTATTTGGCCAAATATTCAAGCGGGAATTAATAATTTTGGGTTATGGATTGCGCAATCTCAAGATAGTGCACCTATTTTAGCGCCATTCTTATATGGAACGTTGGAACGTTTGTTATTACCTTTTGGGTTACATCATATGTTGACGATTCCAATCAACTATACACAATTAGGTGGAACGTATGAAATTTTATCTGGCGCACAAGCTGGAACCCAAGTCTTTGGTCAAGATCCTTTATGGTTGGCTTGGGCAACAGACTTAGTGAATCTTAAAGGCGCTGGTGATATGAGCAAGTATCAGTTTGTCTTAGAAAATTGGACACCAGCTCGATTCAAAGTAGGCCAAATGATTGGTTCTTCAGGGATTTTAATGGGGATGGCTTTGGCGATGTATCGTAATGTTGATGCAGATAAAAAAGCTAAATATAAATCAATGTATTTTTCTGCTGCTTTAGCTGTTTTCTTAACTGGTGTGACAGAGCCGCTAGAATTCATGTTTATGTTTGCTGCAGTGCCGCTTTATGTGATTTATGCCGTGATCCAAGGTGCTGCTTTTGCAATGGCTGATATTTTACCATTGCGTGTGCATTCGTTTGGAAATATTGAATTGTTAACAAGAACACCGCTAGCAATAAAAGCTGGTTTAGGTGGCGATTTAATCAATTTTGTTTTAATGGTCATCATTTTTGGTGCTGTCACTTATTTCTTAGCCAATTTCTTAATTAAAAAATTTAATTACGCAACACCTGGAAGAAATGGAAACTACGACAATGATAACGGCGAAGAAATCGCATCTGGCGCGGCTGGTTCAGGTGTCGTCGATCAGCAAATCGCGCAAATTGTCTACTTACTTGGTGGTAAACAAAATATCAAAGAAGTTGATGCGTGTATGACACGCTTACGTGTCAGTGTAAAGGATCGAGAAAAAGTCGGTTCGGAAGAGGCGTGGAAACGGGCAGGCGCAATGGGCTTGATTGTGAAAGATAATGGCGTTCAAGCCGTTTATGGACCAAAAGCCGATGTTTTAAAATCCGATATTGAAGATTTACTAGCTTCCGGCGTTGACATTCCAGAACCAGTTATAGCAGAAAGTACAGCAGGAGTGCCAACAACGAATTTCTTAGGTAAGAAAAAAGATTTCGTGGCTGTAGCGACAGGGGAAGTTATTCCAATGGCGCAAGTCAATGATCCTGTCTTTTCACAAAAAATGATGGGGGATGGATTTGCAGTTAAGCCTCTAGAAGGAGAGGTGGTGGCACCAATTTCGGGGAAAGTCCTAAGTGTTTTCCCAAGCAAACATGCGATTGGGCTACAAACAGAAGAAGGTATTGAAGTACTTGTCCATATGGGAATTGATACAGTTGAAATGGCAACACCTGCTTTTGAATCTTTTGTTAAAGAAGGACAATCATTGAAAGCTGGGACGAAACTAGCTAAAATGAATTTGGATGTGATTGAACAAGCTGGCAAAGAAACAACGATTATTGTCGCCTTTACAAACAGCGACAAAGTGGAACAAGTAGTTATTAATCAACTAGGAACCACCACTGCGGGAACTGTGATCGGACAGATTGAAATTTAAATGATTAGGTCGGGCACAATCAATAATTGTGCCCGACCTAATAACATGTAAGAGAAGGGGAAAAGATGAATCTTTTAACAATCAATACTCATAGCTGGTTAGAAGAAGAACCATTAAAAAAATTAGAGGAGATTGCCAAGGTGATTTTATCTTCTGAAAGTGAAATAATTGCCTTACAAGAAGTGAATCAGAAAGTCGCTTCCAAGAAAGTGCCGTTAGAACAGTTAACTACTTTTTGTCCCATAGCGACCCAAACGCCAATCCATGAAGATAATTTTGCATATCTAATCGTTCAATATCTAGCTGAAAAAGGCCAACACTATTATTGGAGTTGGGAAATGAGCCACATTGGTTATGCTATTTATGAAGAAGGGAACGCACTACTTTCGAAATGTCCGTTGACTAGTGAAGCTCTCCTTATTTCAGAAAGCCAAGAACCAACGAATTATCGAACAAGAAAAATCTTAGTAGCGGAGACAGAGAGTTCAAAAGGTACGCTTACTGTTGTCTCTGGTCACTTTTCTTGGTGGGAAACACCCTGTACAGGTTTTGCCTATGAATGGCTACAACTAGAGAAATACTTAGCGATGGGGCAACAACCGTTAGTCATTTTAGGCGATTTAAACAACCCAGCTGGTACAACTGGCTATCAATTATTGGAAAATAGTTACTTGCCGATTCAAGATGCATTTGTTGTAGCGGAAGAGACAAGCGGTGAAGCGACAGTAGAGAAAAAAATAGATGGCTGGGAAGAAAATGAAGCAGCCTTGCGGATTGACTACGCATTTGTTCCAAAACAGTGGCACGTACGAAAATATGAAGTAATTTTTGATGGTAGGAAAACACCGATAGTCAGTGATCATTTTGGCTTACTCATTCAACTAAAATAAGAAAAAGCGCTGAATTTTCAGCGCTTTTTCTTATTTATTCGCTCATGTAATTATTCTTCTCAGTCTTGTTTGGCTAATTCTTGATCCCGAAGGATGGTGGCCTCAATCCCTTTGATGACTGTTGAAATAAACGCATTGTTTTCTAATTCGACAATCCCAGCAACCGTGGTTCCGCCAGGAGAACTGACTTGGTCGATTAAAGTCCAAGGATTCTCTGTGCTATTTGCCAAAGTTTGAGCGCTGCCTAGTACAGCTTGTGTGGCAATTTCTAAGGCTAACTCTTTGTTCATACCATTTTTAACGGCTGCTCGGGCAATCGAATCAATAAATAAGAAAGCATACGCAGGAGTGCTACCTGCAATAGCAGTAAAAATCGAAAAATACTGTTCCTCTAATTCCCAGGCTTGGCCAACTGCTCGAAACAACGATAATACAGTCTGGATGTCTTCGGGGGATGCAAAAGCGTTGCCACAAACAGCTGCTGCACCTGCGCCAATCAATGCATTCATATTTGGCATCACACGAACAAGACGAAGCGGTTGGGTAGTCTCAAACAGTTGATGCAATTCTGCAATAGTCGTACCTGCTGCAATGGAAACAATTAACGGTTGCTTGTCTAAAATTGCTTCTTTTGCTTCAAGTAAAGCTGCTTGAACGAATTGCGGTTTCACCGCTAAAATAACTAAGTCAGCTACTGTAATAGCTTCTTGAGGCGAAGCAACCGCGTGTGCACCAATTTCTTGTGCAAAAGCGGCGGTTTTTTCGACTTGAATATCATAAAAATAAAGGTTTTCTGCGGCAATAAATTGCTTTTTTAGCGCACCTTTGGCAATAGCGGATGCCATATTTCCAGCACCGATAAAACTAATTTTCATAAAAAATTCCTCCTAAAAACTGTTGAATCTCTTTTTTCGTGTTACCATGTATCTAGTATAGAAGGAAACGCCAAAGAAAAAAATAGAGGGAGTAAAGTAAAAAGTGTTGGATTATGAGGTGATTAATTGGCAAGCAAAGAAGAGCAATATGCAGCATTTTATCAGTTTTTAGAGACCTTAGATTGTTATTTAACCACTACCAATGCTCTTGGGAATGAAGTAGCGCAATTTAAGGAAAATCCACATCGAGAAATTGCGGGCTTTATGCTGGCATCTTCGGAAACCATTGACGTTCCGAAAGGATTTATTCGGATGCTGTATTGTTTAGAGCAAGACGGCTATGCTTATTTGGATCAACAAAGGTGTTCGTTTTCGGCTGGCCAAGTCATGATTGTCAATGAGGCCACCTCTGTTAGCTATCAGGGGCAAGGAATGTCTATGATTATATTTTATTTTAAAAAGCACTATTTTCTTGATACGCTCTTAAATCAGCTGGCGGAAGAGCCAGTCATGTATCGTTTTTTTACAGAAATTGCTAGCAGTGAATTTGAAAACATTCCTCGATATTTCGTTTTTGCCAGCCAGCCAAATTCGGATGTTCACGTCTATTCGCTATTATTACTGAAACAAATTGTGAAAATGGCCTATTTTAATAATAAAGTGACCAAAGCGGCCTTTATTTTGCTGATGGTGGAACTAGGTCAACTGCCTAGAGAAGCTTTAAAGATGCAAGATAATTATTTGTCGAATCATCAACGTGTTGAGGTGATTTTAGCGTATATTGAACAACAGATTGCACATGTCACTTTAGCAGAAGTCGCCGCTAAATTTCATTTTCATCCGAATTACTTATCGAATTTTTTAAAAGAAAAAACAAACAAAACGTTTACGGAAATTGTCTTAGCCTACCGAATCCAATTGGCGAAAAACTACTTGAAGCAAACAGATTTATCGATTCAAACGATTGTTGAACGAATCGGCTATCAAGACAAAGCCTTTTTTTATAAACGTTTTAAAGAAGAAATGGGCATGACCCCAAAACAATATCGACAGAAAGAAGGAATGGCAGATGTACGAAGAAATCTTTGAAGAATTTCAGTTAACTGTAGTAGAATTACCAATCGAATTCGTTGATGATTTGCCTGTCTATCGCGGACACTTAAAAGAATTAACGTTTCTTTCAGCGGAAGCCTCTTCACGAAAAAAACTTTACCAACAGCTTTTACAGGCTTATTTGTTGTATAGAGAAGAGAATCAAGCAGTTGTTGAAGAGGAAGAAATAACTTCCTCGTTATTGTCTACAGAGCAGTTATTAAAATACTATGATGGTGAAACGTTCGATGGGTTTCAGTTGCCATCAAATGAATAAGAAAGCAGGAGAACAGATGGATACAATGGCAAAAATTAATCAATTTCGAGATGAAAGAAATTGGCGCCCCCACCATAATGAAAAAGATTTGGCGCTCTCAATTTGTTTAGAAGCAGCAGAATTGTTAGAACTTTTTCAATGGAAAACAGCAGAAGAAGGCATCAAACAAGAAGAACGAATCAAAGAAGAATTGGCTGATGTTCTCATTTACTCCTACATGATGGCTGATAATTTAGGGTTTGATTTGGACGAAATTATCGAAGAAAAGTTGAAGAAAAATGCGGTGAAATATCCAGTGCCACACTAAGAAGCTTGTATTTTGATTACACGCCCCAAAGTTTAGAAAAATATCAGTTTGGGGCGTATCAAAATTGATGCTTTTTTAGTTTCAACTAGTTGTATTTTATTTGATTTAATCTATTGTCTCGAATAAGTAGATGAATCCTATCTGCGAAGTGGGTGTCGTTTATATTCCTAGTCTTAGCCAACGTTTATTATTTACCCTTGCAATAGCCAGCGCGATGATTGTTAGAACTATAATATACAAGATAATCAATAAATTGTGGTCAAAACTAATTGAGTTTTCTGAGCCTTCTAAAAAATTCTGGACGTTTAGATATAATTCGTTTGAAGCATCAAATATTGCAAAAAAACGTAAAAATCCACCAACTGCAACAAAAAGTACTGTTGTAATCCAATAGAGTATGCTAAAACCGATAGATAAAAGAACGTTAGCAGATAAAAAACTGATCAACGCAACAATTAAAATATACTGAATTGAAATCATCGATAATAAAAAAAACATTTGTAGAATTACAGAAAAATCCATAAAAATAAAGGAAACGATAAATAACAGAACTAGAATACTGCCTAGGGTCTCTACCGTAAGTGTCAAAACTTTTCTTATATAAAAAGTAAGGCTATTGGTATTCATCATACGATAAAATAAAATTGTTTTTCCTGAGTACTCTTTATTAATAAAGAAAGAGACTAGAAACGAAAACATTAGAAAGCCAAATTGTGTAAATACAGTATATGTACTAAATAAGTATTCTCGGTAACTTAACCTAGTTACTTTATCGATGCCAATAGGTAGAATCCATCCCATTGCAAAGATTGCAACGATAATTGCAATTAAAATAATCATTATTTTGTTGGAAATCGTTTTTTTTAATTCCAAAATTTCACCCCTCAATATACTTCTGAATAACTTCAGTTTGATTAGTAAAACGAATCATTTTGAAATCTTCAATTAAGTAATAGTTGCCTTTTAAATTTTTTAAATCTGATAAATTGTGTGTGATGTTTAGAATAATTTTTTTAGGATGATTTTTTATATATGCAAGTAGAAATAGATAGATTTCATTAATTGTCTGTTTATCTAAGGCGTTGGTAATTTCATCTAATACAATAATTGATTTATCTTCCAGAAAAAAAGAAAGTAATTTTAGTTTTTGTTTTTGTCCATCACTTAATTGTCCAATTAAGGAAGTTTTAGAAATATTTATAGCGTGCAAAGAATGAGCCAAGTGTGCGACTGAATCTAAACCAAATCTTTTCTCTAGAAGAATAAATAATTCGCAGACTTTTAAATCGTTAGGGACATTAGAAAAGCTTGAAATAATCGTAACATTTTTACTTATTTCAGAAGGGATTAAACCACTTCGGTTTAACAATAAATCCTTAGCAAATTGTGATTTCCCTACACCGTTTTTCCCTAAGATATGATTAATCACCCCTTTTCTAAATGAAACTTTTGTATGTTCTAAAAGTAATTTATTATTTATTTTCAATGTGTAATCATTTAGTTCTAACAACTTAGTCACCTCACACAAACCAACTAATGACTGTTTCAATGACCAATAACAAACTAATTGCTTGTATTAGCTTTACAATCAAGTGATTTTTTCTTTTATTTTCTAATTCATCTACACTGAATAACGTGATTAAAACTTTATAACCATCAGAGTTTAACACAGGAACTAGATTCCATATAAACGCATATGAAAAAAATGAATGAACTGTCGAGTATTTTATTTTTCAAAAATAAGAGATTGATGACCTGAATAAAGTTAATGGTTAGATGATTTCATTTTGGTTGCCTTTTAGTAAATTAAAGATTATAAAATTCTAATTTTAAGAAGGTATACTAATCGTATCAACTGTTTTGGTAAATGTAAAGGAGATTTTTAGAAAATAACAAGAGAAAGATCACGGGAATATTCAAATAAAATAGAAATGTATGAATAGAAACTTTTTCATTGACTTTCACATGGTGTCAAGGTTTATGATAAGAATATCAATTGAATGAAAAGGAGACTCTATGTATCAAATTGGGCAATTTGCCAAGTTAATGGATATTTCCCCACGGATGCTGCGTCATTATGAAAAAGCAGGAATTTTTGTTCCAAATGAAATTGATAAAAAAACAGGATATCGCTATTATAGCGCACATCAAATTCCTTTATTGAAACAAATTTTACTGTTAAGAGATTCAGGGTTTAAAGTTGAAGAGATGGCGGAAACTTTGAGAAAACTTAAGGATGCTTCTTTTTTGGAAACTATTTTGTTAAGAAAACGAGATCAATCGCGACATTTAATTCAAATGGAGGAGCAAAAGATTAAAAAAATTAATCAACAGTTAGTAGCTTTGAAGGAGGAAAAACAAATGATTAAAGGGACAGAAATCGATTTTATTGTTAGTGATAGCCTTAAGGCGCTTGCCTTATATAAAAAGGTGTTTGAAATAGAGGTAGTGGAAGCAACCGAATACCCTATCGGAATGAATGAAGCGGTTTTTCAACTTTATGGCACGAGGTTTCACATGTTAGATGCCAATGAAGAATATGGTTTAAAATCACCAACCCAAGAACATCCCAATACTATCTGGTTTAATATAACAGTAGAAAATATTGAAGAGACACATCAACTGGCAATGGAAAACGGTTGTCAAGAAGTACAGCCTATTACTGAAATGATGGAAGGAGCGCTCAAAAATTCATTGTTTATTGATCCGTATGGGTACATGTGGATGCTCCACCAAATCTATCAAGAGTTGAGTTTTGATGAGCGGATTGAGATTTTAGAAAACGAGCTGTAAAAATCAATATTCTTGTGTTTGTTTAACTAGTTATCTGAAAAGAACGTAACGTTTGTCAACTAAGCGTTACGTTCTTTTTTATGCGTGCTAACAGAAATTAGTTAAAAAGATAGAAATTTGAACGTCTCCTGAATACTATGATATGCGTTTTGCTTATGGAAATGTGTCTATTGCTAAATTTCTAGCAAGTTCACGTTCTGACAGGCAACTAAAAAAGACCAGTATGTATGCGAATCGTCATGATTGGTGGGTTACAAGCAACGAGGGTTCTTCTGATGATGGCTCCGGTGACAGTTTCGGAGGTGGGAGTTTTGGCGGAGGTGGAGGTACTTCAAGTTGGTAGAAAGTTAAACTAGTTTAGGATGAACTTGGGATAACAAAAGCGCCTCTTAGAAACCAAGGTTTCTAAGAGGCGCTTTTGTTATCGTTACGTCACAGGAGGGATTCGAACCCCCGACCGTCCGCTTAGAAGGCGGATGCTCTATCCTGCTGAGCTACTATGACAATAGTTGTAACACAACAAAGCTAATTATAATGGAAGTAGTGTTAGAAAGTCAATCGGAAATTTAAATAACAGAAGAAGTTTTTTTGGAGAGAGAAAGTGAAGAAAATAGAGAGTTTATATTGACGAGGTTTTCTGGTTCTGTTATTATAGTTAGTGTTGTAATTGTGGTCTCCACAGCTACAACCGCACAGAACAAGTTTTTAAGCATGAGTAATCATCACTTGGGATGGCGAGTCTAAGTCTAGAAGAAGGAGGTGCTGTATAGCATGTACGCAATTATCAAAACTGGTGGTAAACAAGTGAAAGTTGAAGTAGGTCAAGCAATCTACGTTGAAAAATTAAACGTTGAGGCTGGCGAGAAAGTTGTTTTTGACGAAGTTATCTTAGTAGGTGGCGAATCTACAAAAGTTGGTGCGCCAACTGTTGCAGGCGCAACTGTTGAAGGAACTGTTGAAAAACACGGCAAACAAAAGAAAGTCGTGACTTTCCAATACAA
This sequence comes from Enterococcus sp. GC34, assembly GCF_040886645.1. Taxonomy (NCBI): domain Bacteria; kingdom Bacillati; phylum Bacillota; class Bacilli; order Lactobacillales; family Enterococcaceae; genus Enterococcus; species Enterococcus sp. GC34. The sequence continues at coordinate 125,492 of NZ_JBFOEF010000007.1, read as the reverse complement.
ACCTAAAAAACACTCTCACCGTAAACAAGGTCACCGTCAACCGTATACAAAAGTTATGATCGAAGCAATCAACGCTTAATCTCTCTTGTTGACAGGAAAGAAGGCCTATCAATGATTAAAGGTTCTTTTAAACGAACAGGCTCCGGCCGAATCGTTTCATTTGAATTAACCGGGCATGCTGAAGCAGGTCCTTATGGCAGCGATGTGGTTTGCGCGGCAGTTTCTGCCTTAGCAATTAGCACAGTCAATGGGATTGATGCCTTAGCAGGTTTTGAACCGATTGTCGAAGTTGAAGATGTAGAAGGTGGCTACCTTTATGTCGAGATGTTAACAACTGTCAATCAGGAACAAAAAAATATTGCCCAAATTCTATTAGAAAATCTTTTATTAGGTTTACAATCAATAGAGAACGAAAATACTGAATTTATTCAAATAAAAACAATCACTGAGAAATAGGAGGTGCAGACTATGTTATTGACTATGAATTTACAATTATTTGCCCATAAAAAAGGTGGCGGTTCTACATCAAACGGCCGTGACTCTGAATCTAAACGATTAGGCGCTAAAAGTGCTGATGGCCAAACAGTTACAGGTGGTTCAATTTTATACCGTCAACGCGGAACTAAAATTTATCCAGGTGTGAACGTTGGAATCGGTGGTGACGATACGTTATTTGCAAAAGTTGACGGTGTGGTACGTTTCGAACGTAAAGGCCGCGACAAAAAACAAGTATCAGTTTATCCAGTAGCTAACTAATACGATTAAAAAGCTGAATCTCCGGATTCAGCTTTTTTTGTCTTGCATAAAGGGTTAGCCGGAAAATAAAGAAACATCTCAAAATAAAAAAAATCTCACATTGGGTTTAACTGCTTGTCTGACAAGGTTAATTGATGATATATTTAATGTAATAACAAGCATGTTATAAAATAATTGAGTCAAAAGAAAGAAGGGTATTATGCAGAAGAATTTTAGTGTAGTAAAGAAGTACGTGAATTTGATTTTGGATATTGTATTAGGGATTTTAGGAGTTTTCTTATTAGTATTTATGGCTAGTTATTTAGTTGACCTCGCTACATATCTCATGAAGCCAATGACGCCGGATAATTTTTCAGTTATCATGCAAGAAATTATTTCATTCTTTATGTTATTTGAGTTTATTATGATGATTCTTCGCTATATTCAAGAAGGACACCATATTCCGATTCGTTATTTGATTTTAATTTGTTTAACCGCAATTTTACGTCAATTAATGGTTGCACATGGCGATGGCTTGCAGACTTTATTGTTATCTTTATCAATTCTTTTACTAGTGGTTGTACTATTTATTCTCGGGTTAAATGGCAGCAAATTTTATACGCTAGGAAAAGCGAAAGTAGAAGAAGATCACGAGCAAGATTTTCATCATTAATCGAACATAATCAAAGACCGTCCAACGTGAGAATTTTTCTCTAACGTGGGGCGGTCTTTTTAATGCATAGTTAAATAGTTAACTCAATCAGTTCAATTGTTGGTAAGACACCAAAGCGTGCGCTGATTTTAGTGGTTCCGATTCCTGGGTGAACAATTAGCGGCGTTTCATCTTCTAAATGATAAAGCCCATGTGTATATTTTTTAGCAAGCTGATTTTTGTAAGTGAAAAAAGGCAAGCGAATCTGTCCGCCGTGACTATGTCCTGCTAAAATGAGGTCAATGTTTTTGTTGACTGCTGAGTCTGCGACATCTGGCTCATGGGTTAGTAGCAGAGTGGGCGTTCCAGTAGGGCGGTTGACTAAAGCTGCAGCTAAGTCGGTTTGTCCATATAACGAATCTTCTAAACCAGCGACGTACAAGGAGATGCGGTGTGAGACAGGCAGTAATTTGCCCGTGTTTTTTAGTACGGTAAAGTCGGCAGCTTCTAAGATTGTTTCGTAAAAATTGGTATCTAACCCGCTATACTCGTGGTTGCCATAAATAGCGAATTTGCCATATGGGGCGTTAATTTTACGGAAAAGTTGACTCACTTCATCCTGAATTTCGATACCGAACCGGGCATAATCATCAAATAAGTCTCCTGTAAAAACGACTATGTCTGGTTGTAATGTATTTGTTTTTTCAACAATCTGTTTTAAGGCCTTCACAGAATAATTCTTTTTTAAATGAATATCAGAGAGTTGAACAATCCGTAAGGTTTTCCCTGATTCTGTTACTTTAATTTGATTTTTGTGTATGACTAAGCAGTTAGGTTCAATAAAAAAACTATAGCTTAAAATGCCGATAATAATGAAAAATAGTGCCAGAAATAAATAAACGTTCATAATTTCCTCCTTGAAGTCGCTAAAGTAGTTTACTACAAAAGTGTTAAGCAAAAAATAAGGAAAGGTAAAATTTTCAGTAAACTTTCTCGATGAAGTTTTTTGGTGATTCATGCTTTTCTGAAGTAAATTTGCTATAATGAAAAATGAGAAAAAAGAAAGAAGGTCGAACCAATGATGGCAAGAGTCGAAAAGCTACGGGAGTTAATGAAAGAAAATAATTTACAAGGATTTTTAGTGACAAGTCCGTATAATTTACGTTATTTAACCAATTTTACTGGGACAACAGGCTTGGCAATGATTACATTAGATAAAGCTTTTTTTGTAACGGATTTTCGTTATACGGAACAAGCTGCGGAACAAGCAACTGGTTTTACCATCGTTAAAAACACAGGACATATTTTTGACGAAGTAGCAGATTTAGCTGAACGTTTGCAATTAGATAATTTAGCTTTTGAAGAAACGCAAGTTAGTTTCGCTGATTATAGCTTATTGGAAGAAATTTTACCATGTGAATTAGTTCCTGTAATGGGTTTGATTGAAGAATTAAGAGAAGTGAAAGATGAAGAAGAAGTAGCGATTATTGAAAAAGCGTGTGCCATCGCGGATCAAGGATTTGCCTTTGTCTTAGAGATGATTAAACCTGGAATGACAGAGATTGAAGTGGCTAATCAATTAGATTTCTTCATGCGTTCAAAAGGAGCCAGTGGTGTTTCTTTTGAGACAATTGTGGCCAGTGGTCTACGTTCAGCGATGCCACATGGCGTTGCTAGCCATAAAGTCATCGAAAAAGGTGAGTTAATCACTTTGGATTTCGGCTGTTATTATGAAGGCTATGTTTCTGATATGACACGGACATTTGCCATTGGTAGTATTCAGCCAAAACTAAAAGAAATTTATGACATTGTTTTAGAAGCACAATTAAAAGTGTTAGCAGAAGCTAAACCTGGGTTGACGGGCATTCAATTAGATGCGATTGCACGGGATCATATTGCTTCCTATGGCTATGGTGATGCGTTTGGCCACAGTACTGGTCATGGCATTGGGTTAGAGATTCATGAAGGACCAAATGTTTCATTCCGAGCAGATAAACAGTTTGTACCAGGGAATGTGATTACGGACGAACCTGGAATTTATTTGCCAGGAATTGGTGGCGTGCGTATTGAGGACGATTTATTGATTACTGCTGAAGGTAATCGTGTATTAACACATGCGCCAAAAGAATTAATCATTTTATAAAGGTTGGGAGAACATGGATATCCAAGAGTATCAGCGGTTTATTAGCGCGTTTTATAAAAAACGTAACTGGTATCAATATGATCCGTTTATTCGTTCCAACTTTTTAACAGAAGAAGTCGGCGAAGTTTGTCGGGCCATTCGGACAATTGAAATTGGCCGTGATCGACCGGATGAAACAGTTTTGGCGAATGAAGAGAATCTGGAAAACTTAACGGAAGAGTTAGGCGATGTGTTGGATAATTTATTTATTTTAGCCGATAAATATGACATCTCTTTAGAAATGATTATGCAAAAGCATCGGACGAAACTAATGGAACGTTATCCTGAAGAATAAAGACGTAAAAATAAGAAAGCCAAAATTACTTGGTCTTTCTTATTTTTACGTCTAAAGCCTTGAATTAGAAATTTATGACAAGAAATTATCTGTTCTTTTAGTCAGAACTTAGCTTTTCTGGTAGCGAAATAGGCTAATTAATGATAAACTAAGAACGAGTATTGATAAGCAAAATTTGGACGTTCTTTCACAACTAACTGAAGAAACCAGTGTTGTTTTAATTTTTAAGAATCATCCGTTGCTTAAAAGAGAATCCTTAAGAGACTTAGTGATTCATCAAATAAATCGTTTATTTAACGATTTTGTGCGTAATAGATAAGGAGGACAACCAAATGTCAGAAGAAAAAAATCTTGTAATCAATGCAAACGATTCTTTAGGAGAAATCGTGATCGCTCCTGAAGTCATTGAAGTAATTATCGGAATCGCTGCTTCAAAAGTAGAGGGCGTTTATGGGATGCGTGGCACGTTTGCCAATAATGTGAATGAATTATTAGGCCGTGCAGCACACGGCAAAGGTGTATATTTACGAACAGAAGAAGAAGGCTTAAAAGTCGATATCTATTGTTACTTGAACTACGGTGTTTCTGTACCAAAAGTTGCGTTAGAAATGCAAGACCGTGTGAAACAACAAGTCTTATTTATGACAGATATTGATTTAGTTGAAGTGAATATTCATGTTGTAGCGGTAGTACCTGAAAAAATCCCTCAACCAGACTTAAATGAATTATTCCCAGAAGATGAAGATGGAGAAGAGAATGAGTAAAACAGAATTAACCCGTCACGAGATTCGTGAAAAAGCGCTCCAAGCCCTTTTTCCTTTAGATTTTAATGCTGATTTAACCAAACAAGATGCCATTGATTATGCATTGGCTTATGATAATCGGGAAATCGTCAGTGAAGATGGCGAAGACCTAGTCCCTACGTATTTAGATTTACTTGTCGGCGGTGTGTGTAGCCGCAAAGCAGAACTAGACGAAGTGATTACGAACCATTTAGGTAATAACTGGTCTATGCAACGCTTAGCAAAAATAGATATTGTTATTTTACGCTTAGCTATTTTTGAAATGCTATACGTTTCAGATGTGCCAAACATTGTGGCATTAAATGAAGCCGTTGAGTTAAGTAAAAAATACAGCGACGACCGTTCACGTAAATTTGTTAATGGTGTGTTATCAAATGTAATGAAAGAAATTGATTCAGAGGCGTAAGCTCTGAATCTTTTTTTACTATCTAACTGGTGTTAAGATACTGGGTTATATGCTAAAATAAATACTATTAAAGAAGTAAAGAAACAATAGAGGGAGCGAAGGAATGAGTACAGTAATTAACGGTCGTGAATTAGCAGATCAAATGCAAGCAGAGATTCAAAAAGATGTAGAAAAGATGACACAACAAGGCATCCAACCAGGATTAGTTGTTTTATTAGTTGGGGAAAATCCTGCCAGCCAAACGTATGTGAGAAATAAAGAACGTGCAGCAGCCAAAATTGGCATTCTGTCAAAGGTCGAAAAACTGCCAGAAACTATTTCAGAAGAAGAATTATTGGCTGAGATTGACAAATATAATCAAGATTCACGCTTTCATGGCATTCTTGTACAACTACCTTTGCCAAAACATATTGATGAAGAAAAGATTTTATTAGCAATTGATCCCAAAAAAGATGTAGATGGGTTCCATCCAATGAATTTAGGCCGTTTGTTTGTAGGCAAACCTGAAATGATTCCTTGCACACCGTATGGAATTATGAAGATGTTTGAAGCCTATGATATTGATTTAACAGGTAAACGTGCGGTGGTTATTGGTCGAAGCAATATTGTTGGCAAGCCAATGGCACAATTATTGTTAATGAAAAATGCGACCGTGACGATTGCCCATTCTAAAACTGAACATTTAGCAGAAGTTGCAAAAGAAGCGGATATTTTAGTTGTAGCAATTGGACGCGGGCATTTTGTCACCAAAGAGTTCGTGAAACCAGGTGCGGTAGTGATTGATGTGGGTATGAATCGCAATCAAGAAGGAAAACTGATTGGTGATGTAGCATTCGATGAAGTTTCTGAAATTGCAAGCTATATCACGCCGGTTCCCAAAGGTGTTGGCCCAATGACGATTACCATGTTAATGTATCAAACAGTCGAGGCAGCAAAAAAACAAAAGTAAGGTGAAAAAATGACGCAACAGTATTTAACAGTAACAGCCTTAACGAAGTATTTAAAACGTAAATTTGATGCAGACCCTTACTTAGGACGTGTCTATTTAACAGGTGAAATTTCGAACTTTCGCTTCCGAGCGAACGCGCATCAGTACTTCAGTTTAAAAGATGATCATGCGAAGATTTCTGCAATTATGTTTAAATCAGCCTTTCAAAAATTGAAGTTTCAACCAAAAGAAGGCATGAAAGTCATGGTGGTGGGGCGGATTTCGCTTTATGAAAACAGCGGCTCCTATCAAATTTATATTGAACATATGGAACCAGATGGTGTCGGTGCACTTTATCAAGCATTGGCAGAATTAAGAGAAAAACTAGGAAAAGAAGGACTTTTTGAAGGGCCTAAACAACAGTTGCCTCGTTATCCCAAACGAATCGCTGTGGTTACAAGTCCTAGTGGTGCTGTCATTCGGGATATCATTACGACAGTTAAAAGACGGTATCCGATTGCACAACTGGTCCTTTTTCCAACCTTGGTCCAAGGCGAGCAGGCGGCGGATGACATTGTGCGGAACATTCAGCGAGCCGATGCGCAAGGCGATTTTGATACGATGATCATCGGCCGTGGCGGTGGTTCAATCGAGGATTTATGGCCATTTAATGAAGAAAAGGTAGCTCGAGCCATTCATGCTGCTACCACACCGATTATTTCATCGGTTGGGCACGAAACAGATGTGACAATTGCCGATATGGTAGCAGATGTTCGTGCACCAACGCCAACGGCAGCAGCGGAACTAGCGGTACCAGTTTTAAATGAAGAACTATTAAGAATTAGTGAACGGCGTAGTCGTTTAGAACAAAGCTTTTTATATCTCTTACAACAACGAACAGAACGTTTCCAACGACTACAAAACTCTTATGTGTTTAAGCAACCTGAGCGACTTTATGAAGGTCAAACGATTAAATTAGATCGAATGACGCAACGTCTTTTCCAAGGAATGACAACAATTCATCACCAAAAACAACGTCAAGCCCAAGGAATTATCGCTCAATTGCAACAACAGACACCAAAGGGACAATTAAGAGAAAGTCAGCAACAGTTGGCATTTTTACAACGAAACTTGCAAACACAAATGACACAATTGTTCCTAAACAAACAAAAGCAATTCACGTCTGCTGTTCAACAATTAGACTTACTCAGCCCACTCAAAATTATGGGTCGAGGATATAGTTATACTACAAAAGAGGACCGTGTCGTTAAAACTGTTACCGAGTTACAGCCAGCAGATCAATTAACGATTCATTATGCTGACGGTACAGTTCAAGCAAACGTCGAAACAATAACAGCGAAAAAAGAGGAGTTTTAACATGCCAGCAAAAGAAAAAACGTTTGAAGAATCATTAAATGCCTTAGAGGAAATCGTTCAGCGCTTAGAACGAGGAGATGTTCCTTTGGAAGAAGCCTTAGCTGCCTTTCAAGAGGGCATGGCATTAAGTAAACAATGTCAAGATACATTGGAAAAAGCGGAAAAAACTTTAACGAAAATGATGACAGAAAACAATGAAGAAATTGTTTTTGAAGAGAGCGAGGAAGCGTAATGACGAATTTTAGTCAACAGCATTTACCGTTGGTTGAAAAAGTCATGGTCGATTTTATCGCAGAATATACTGAAAATGAGCGTTTGAAAGAAGCGATGCTCTACTCGATACACGCAGGTGGCAAACGATTACGCCCGCTATTAGTGCTAACAACAGTGGCCGCTTTTCAAAAAGAGATGGAAACACAAGACTATCAAGTGGCTGCCTCTTTAGAGATGATTCATACGTATTCATTAATTCATGATGATTTACCAGCAATGGATGATGATGATTTACGTCGTGGCAATCCAACCAATCACAAAGTGTTTGGTGAAGCGACTGCCATTTTAGCAGGGGACGGCTTATTAACAGGCGCATTTCAGTTACTTTCTTTGAGCCAATTAGGCTTAAGTGAAAAAGTTTTACTGATGCAACAACTGGCAAAGGCAGCGGGGAATCAAGGCATGGTTGCCGGCCAAATGGGTGATATTGAAGGAGAAAAAGTCAGCTTGACTTTAGAAGAGTTAGCGGCTGTTCATGAAAAGAAAACCGGAGCGCTAATTGAATTCGCCTTAATTGCTGGGGGCGTATTAGCCAATCAAACAGAAGAAGTCATTGGTTTACTGACACAGTTTGCGCATCACTATGGCTTGGCTTTTCAAATTCGTGATGACTTATTAGATGCCACAAGTACAGAAGCAGATTTAGGTAAAAAAGTAGGCCGAGATGAAGCGTTGAATAAAAGTACGTATCCAGCTCTTTTAGGGATTGCCGGTGCGAAAGATGCGCTAACACATCAATTAGCAGAGGGCAGCGCTGTTTTAGAAAAAATCAAAGCAAATGTTCCCAACTTTTCAGAAGAACATTTAGCAAACTTGTTAACTCAGTTACAATTGAGATAGAAAGAAGGCACTTATGAAAAAAGAACGCGTCGATGTCTTAGCGTTTAATCAAGGACTATTTGAAACACGAGAAAAAGCAAAACGCAGCGTGATGGCTGGTTTGGTTTACAATGATAAAAATGAACGTTTAGATAAACCAGGGGAAAAAATTTCTGTGGAGACACCCTTACATACTAAGGGCCAAGTAATGCCTTATGTTTCTCGTGGGGGCTTAAAACTAGAGAAGGCACTAAATGTTTTTGCAATCAACGTTCAAGGCAAAACAATGCTAGATATTGGTTCCTCCACAGGTGGTTTTACCGATGTCGCTTTACAAAATGGGGCTCGTTTGAGTTACGCTTTAGATGTTGGCTATAACCAACTAGCATGGAAAATTCGGCAAGATGAACGCGTGGTGGTAATGGAACGTACCAATTTTCGCTATAGTAAACCTGAAGATTTCACCGAAGGGGTGCCGGATATTGCAACGATTGATGTTTCCTTTATTTCATTACGCTTAATTTTGCCACCTCTCCATGATATTTTGAAAAAAGGTGGTAGTGTGGTGGCGTTAATTAAGCCACAATTCGAAGCTGGCAAAGAGTTTGTTGGGAAAAAAGGAATCGTTCGTGATCCAGAAACCCATCAAATGGTTGTGGAGGAAATTACACGCTTTGCCATGAATAACGGTTATGATGTGAAAAACTTAGATTTTTCACCAATCACTGGTGGCGAAGGAAACATTGAATTTTTGGCACATTTAGTTTCTGTTGAAGGGGAAGGATCCTATCAAGCAACAGAATCCATTGAAGAAGTTGTCGCGCATGCGCATCAAAAATTAGCGGAATGATGAGAAAAGTTAGAAGAAAGAAGTGGACGCCTACGGGTGAAAGCTTCTTTTTTGTATAAATCTAGTAATTCATCTTTTAAAATGCATAAAAATAAGCTATGATGAGGGCAAGAGTAAACTGAAAAGGAGAGCGGCGCCATGAGAAAGCAAGATAGACACCGTTTAATTACACGTTTATTGACTGAAAAAAATATTCAAAAGCAAGAAGATTTTGTCAACTATTTACAAGAAAAGGGCGTAGCTGTTACACAAGCAACGATTTCTCGCGACATTAAAGATATGAAACTGATTAAAGTTCCTTCTGCAGAAGGGGGTTATCGATATAGCCTTCCATTAGAAACACAAGCTAATACGAGTGCTAAACTTGCAAAGCTTTTAAAAGATGCCTTTGTAGCTGCAGAACAAATGGAAAAATATGTCGTATTACGAACCATTCCTGGCAATGCGGCGGCGTGTGGTAGTTTAATCGAAAAGAATTACCAAGAGAAACTTTTTGCCGTCATCAACGATGATGATAGTGTCCTCATGATTGCACGAACTGAGGAGGCGGCAGAAAAACTTCATAAAGAGCTGTTAAGCTATCTATAAAGAATGAGGTGAACAAGATGTTACAAGAACTTTCCGTGAAAAATTTTGCGATTATCTCTTCGTTACAATTAGAGTTTCAAATGGGTATGACCGTTTTAACGGGAGAAACGGGTGCGGGTAAATCCATCATTATTGATGCAATGGGATTACTCACAGGCGGACGCGGCTCCAGTGACTATATTCGTCAAGGAGCAAATAAATGCACCTTAGAAGGACTTTTTTCAATGCCGAAAAGTCAAGAATTAAAGCAATTATTAGAAGAATTAGGTATTGAAACAGAAGAAGATTCTTTAGTGATTCAACGAGATATTTCCGCTTCTGGTAAAAATGTTTGCCGTGTCAACGGACGAATTGTCAACATTACTAATTTAAAAAGAATTGGAGAATATTTAGTAGATATTCATGGCCAAAACGAACATCAAGAATTGATGCAAAGTGAACGCCATATTGATATGTTAGATGAATTTGGTGGGAAAAAACTTTTAGCAGTCAAAGAAAAATATACACGGGCATATCAAGAGTATCGCGCACTCGAAGCTAAAGTCAGAAAGCGACAAAAAAATGAAAAAGAATTTGCCCAAAGAATGGACATGCTTCATTTTCAAAGTGATGAAATTGCTAGTGCACAGTTAGTCGCTGGCGAAGAAGAACAATTGCTAGAAGAACGCAATAAACTGAACAATTTTCAAAAGATTGCTGATGCACTGACGATTAGTTATGCCGCGCTAAATGGCGAAGACGATAGTAGCTTGGATAAAATCGGAACAAGTATGAATGAACTCGCTTCGATTGAATCCCTTGATCCAGAATACAAAACATTGTCAGATACTGTTCAAAATGCTTACTACTTACTACAAGAAGCTAGTGGAGATCTTTCTAGGTTGATTGATGGCTTAGAACTAGACGAAGGTCGCTTGAATGAAGTAGAAAATCGTTTGGAATTAATCCGTCAAATGAAACGTAAATATGGCGATTCAATCGAAACGATTTTATCTTACTATGAAGAAATTACCAAAGAGTTAGCAGAGGCTGATTTTTTGGAAGGTGGTACAGGTGACTTAGAAGCGTTGCTTGCAGAGAAACAACAAGCCGCTCATCAACAAGCGTTAGCTTTACGAAAAGAACGAAAGCGCCTAGCCAAAGAGCTCGAACAACAAATTTTAACCGAATTAAAAGAACTATATTTGGAGCGAACGGAATTTGAAGTCCGCTTTACAGAACTTGAGCATTTACAAGAAAATGGTTTAGACGGAGTAGAATTTTATATTACTACTAACCCAGGGGAACCATTAAAACCGTTAGTTCGGGTGGCTTCTGGCGGAGAACTTTCGCGAGTGATGCTGGCTATGAAAACAATCTTTTCTCAAACGCAAGGGATCACTAGTATTGTTTTTGATGAAGTGGATACAGGAGTCAGTGGCCGAGTAGCACAGGCGATTGCCGATAAAATTTATCAAATTTCAGAAAATTCGCAGGTGTTGTGTATCACGCACTTGCCACAAGTGGCGGCCGTTGCCGATGAACATTATTTTATTGAAAAAGAAATCGTGGCGGGTCGGACAGAAACAAGCGTCCGAATTTTATCTGAAAAAGAGCGAGTAAACGAAATTGCGCGTATGCTCGCAGGAAGTGAAATTACGAAATTAACCATTGAACATGCACAAGAGCTGTTGGCGATGGCGAAAAAATAGCCGCTCTATTTGAGCAAGTAAAAAAACAGCCCCTTCAATTGATAGAAAGGGCTGTTTTTTTACTTTTAATGTGTGAAGAAGTTCTCCAGTTTAAAGACTAAGAATCGCTGTTAAAACAGTTGAACCTACAATTGCGATCAGCATTAGCCAAACCACGACTTTCGTGATTTTTGAAAAGCGACTTTGTTCTTTGTCGTTCATAAATGACACGTCCTTTTTAATTTCTGCTAATAGTGTACAACCTTTTCCTGAAAACAGCAACCTAAAGTTATAAGAGATTCTTTTTCTTTAAAATTCGAATACTAATTACGCAGATTAAGGTAGTGATAGCAAAAATAATCCAAAAAGAATATTCATGCTCTGCAAAAGGGAGTTTCACATTCATGCCGTAAATTCCTCCGATGATGGTCGGGATGGTTAGGACAATTGTTAAGGATGTTAAAATTTTCATGACATTATTTAAGTTATTTGAAACGATTGCTGAAAAAGTATTACTAATGTTATCAACTAATTTTAGTTGTATTTTAGTCGTATTCAGTCCTTGTTCTAGTTCAATCAAAATATCCCTTAAAAATGGCAAATGTTTTTCTGGATGATTAAAAATTTCAGCGCTATATAAACGTTTTAATACTTTTAAATTATCCGTTAAAGCTGCTTCGAAATAAACTAGACTTTTTTGAATGTCCATAATCTGATACAATTGACTATTTTCTGTGGCTACTTGGAGCTCTCCTTCAAGTTTGTTGGTTTGTTGGATAAGTGCTTGTAAGTTTTTATTGAAGGAAAGGGCCATCTTCCATGAAAGGGCTAAAATTAAGGCCTTTTCAATAGAAAGATCTTGATGCGTGAACGCCTCTTTTTGAATCCCATGAACGATGTCGTTAGGCCCATTGCTAACAGTAATTAGTTTGTTATCAATGGTTGCGATTAAAGCAATCGGCACCGTTTCTACTTGCAGATAGCCACTAGGACTGATACTAGCTTTGGGATAACGAAATAAAAGTAACGTAGGCGTTTGTAATTTTTCGTGGCGGAAGCCTTCCACTCGAGCATTTTCTTCATCATCTAAAACGCCGGTAAGATAATCTGTTGGTAAGTGGTATTGATTGACGAGACGTTCGATTTCTTCTTCTGTAGGAGATTCTACCGAAATCCAACTTAGGGCTTCATCGTCTGGTGAACAAGGTTCAAAATAGTCATTTTTCAATAATAAATAATTAATCAAAAGATTCACCCCGAATCAACATTTTTTGTTCTAAATCCATTATAATAGAAGTATGACACAATACGAGAAGAAAAGCTTATAAAAAACATTCAAAAATAAGTGGCCGCGATAGGTGAGGCCTCGTTTTGAAAATGGTTTGATAAGTAATCCGTTTTTTATATGAAAAAGCAAGCAAAAAGGGCTTTTAGCACATATATTTAAACGAAATGAAACATCTGTGTAACGTTGATGAAGTATAGTTATAGCAGGTGGAATGAAAGGATTTGTTGAGAGAATGGTGTCGTTTTCGGCAATAATGTTATTTTGGTATATTTTTCCGGTAATTGTGCTCTTTGCGTGCAATTTTCTCGTGTCCACTTTTTCCCTAACGGAACGTTGGAAAATAAAAGCACCGGATTTGGCCATTCCGTTTTTATTCATAGGGATCCATGAGTTATCCAAAGATAGTTATGATGAATCGATTATGCCGTATTTTGTGATTTCTATTTTGTTATTAGGAGTCGCTGTTGCCCTGTTTCAAGCTTATTATTATGGAGAGATTTTATATAGACGATATTTCAAGATGTTTTGGCGGTTGACGTTTTTACTGACGTTTGTGTTGTATGTGTTGCTTATCTTGCTAAATATCAGTCATTATCTACTGTAATAAAGCGTGGAGACAATAGGGGAAATACGCTGTGGGAAAATGTCCCCCACAACTCCCCACTCCGTGGGGTTTTTTTGTTATTTTGGGGGTTATTTGATAAAAAACATAGTAAAAACCTTGTTATAATAACATTTTTTGTTGGATGATGCTTGTTACATAAAACCCTGTAAATATTACAGAAATTTTAAATAACAGTTAAAAAATAGAAGTTTTTAGATTTATAGTGGTAGAAAGTGGTGGGATGTGGTAGACTTGTTCTATCAAGTGGAAAAGCGGGTGTATTGGCTATGCTTATGGGTGAATACCAACATAATATCGATGCCAAAGGCCGCCTAATCGTTCCATCAAAGTTTCGTGAGGAACTTGGTGAAAAATTTGTGGTAACGAGAGGGATGGATGGCTGTTTATTTGGTTATCCTTTAAATGAATGGTCACAACTTGAAGCAAAACTTCAAGAAATGCCCTTAGCTAAGAAAGATGCACGTACCTTCGTACGATTCTTTTATTCCGCTGCAACAGAATGTGAGATTGATAAGCAAGGTCGTATCAATATTCCGGCGAATTTACGAACACATGCCAGTTTAGAAAAAGGCTGTGTTGTTATTGGCGTCTCTAACCGAATTGAAATTTGGAGTGACGAACGTTGGCATGCATTCTCTGATGAAGCTGAAGAAAACTTTGATGAATTAGCAGAAACAATGATTGATTTTGGATTTTAGGAATGAGGCAAATGATGACTGAAGAATTTCGCCATTACACCGTTCTTTTAAAAGAAACAGTGGATGGATTACAAGTGAAGCCGGATGGCGTATACGTAGATTGCACACTCGGTGGTGCCGGACATAGTGAATACTTACTGACACAATTGAATGAGCACGGTCATTTATATGCCTTTGATCAAGACCAAAAAGCGTTGGCACATGCTAAGACTCGTTTGCAGAAATATGTAGACAAAGGTCAAGTGACCTTCATCAAATCAAATTTTAGAAATATTAAAGAAGAATTGGCAGAACACGGGGTGTTCCATGTTGATGGAATTCTATACGATTTAGGTGTTTCGTCACCACAATTAGATGAAGCAGAACGTGGTTTTAGCTATCATCAAGACGCGCCCTTAGATATGCGCATGGATCAAGACGCACCCTTGACGGCTCGCGAAGTGGTGAATACGTATAGTTATAGTGAGTTAGTAAAAATTTTCTTTCGTTATGGGGAAGAGAAATTTTCGAAACAGATTGCTCGAGAAATTGAACGTGTTCGCGAAAAGCAACCAATTGAAACAACAGGTGAACTTGTTGAGATTATTAAGACGGCGATTCCAGCTCCAGCAAGACGCAAAGGTGGGCATCCCGCAAAACGAATTTTCCAAGCAATTCGCATTGCCGTTAATGATGAATTAGGGGCAGTTGAAGAGTCGCTAGAACAAGCAATTGATTTGCTAGCGAAAAATGGCAGAATCAGTGTGATTACGTTCCATTCGTTAGAAGATCGTATTGTTAAAACAATGTTTAAAGAATACAGTACGGTACAAGATTTGCCACCAGGCATTCCAGTGGTACCAGAAGAATTTCAACCAGAATTAAAAGTAATTACCAGAAAACCAATTTTACCAAGTGACAGTGAGTTATCTGAGAATAATCGTTCACGAAGTGCGAAGTTACGCATTGCCGAAAAAATAAAATCTAGATAGAGAGAGGGGTAGACACATGGCTGAATTGAAGAAAGTAAATGATTTCCATTATGAAGCACCAGAAATGGATCAGCCAACTGTGGCAACAGAGCAAGACAGAAAAATGCAAGAGGAAACACTACCTGTCCCCACTCTATTACCCAAAAAGAAACTAAAAAATGTCTCTTTGCTAGAAAAATTAATCGGTGTTGTATTAGTTTGTGCAACGATTGGTATTGCAATTGCGACAATTCAAGTAAGAACGACAATTGTCCAAACCATGAACGATATTACAGAAACACAAGCAGTCATTAAAGAAAAGGAAGATAACGCTTTGAAATTGGAACAAGAAAGAAGCGAACTTTCTAAATCAGATCGAATCAAAGATGTCGCTAAAAAACAAGGGCTAGAAAATAACGGCGACAATGTTAGGACTGTTAAATAATGAGTAAAAGACATAAATTTAAACAATTCATGAAAAAGAAAAACTTAAATCCGATGAACAATCGTAAAAAAGTAGGCATCATTTTATTCGCTACGAGTATTGGATTGTTCTTTTTATTTGCCTTTAGAACGACATACATTGTGGCAACAGGCAAAGTAGCCGGTGTCTCACTAAAGGAAAAAACAGCTTCTTTATATGAAGGAAGCCAAGTGGTAAAAGCTAAGCGAGGATCAATTTTAGATCGATATGGTAATCCAATCGCAGAAGATGCTACCTCCTACTCGTTATATGTCGTATTATCAAAAAAATATACGGGACAAAATAATGAAAAGCTATATGCTGAGAAAAAAGACTTCGATGATATTGCTGAAATTTTAGCGAAATATACCAAACTAGACAAAAAAACAGCATTGAAATACTTGAATAATGGGATCCATGAAGATGGGTCAACACAATATCAAGTGGAATTTGGTGCAGGTGGTCAAAACATTACCTTGGAAACACGCCAAAAAATTGAAGCAGATTTGAAAAAGAAAAAAATCTCAGGTGTTTATTTCAATGAACATCCAGCCAGATTATATCCCAATGGGCAGTTTGCTTCTCACTTTATTGGCTATACGAAAGCAGCCAATCCAGATGATGATAAAGAAGGCTTAGTAGGCGCAATGGGACTAGAACAGACCTATAATGATATTTTAAGCGGAACCGATGGCCGTGTATATTTTGAAAAAGATATTTATGGCAATGCCTTACCAGGAACTGTGGCGGAAGAGAAAAAAGCAGTGGATGGTCAAGATATTTACACAACGCTGGATAGTCGCTTGCAAAATACCTTAGAAGATTTAATGACGCAAGTTAATGAAAAATATGAACCAGTTTCTATGACTGCCATGTTAATGGAAGCAAAAACAGGCGAAATTGTTGCCATGTCTCAACGGCCAACATTTAATCCTGAAACGAAACAAGGGTTAGACGATAATGGCACGTGGCAGAACCTATTAGTTGAAAGTCCTTATGAACCAGGCTCAACAATCAAATTATTTACAACAGCTGCTTCTATGGAACAAGGACAGTTTAATCCTAATGAATTATTCAATCGTGTTGGTGGAATTCAAGTTGGGGATGTAACTGTGAATGACCATGACTACACTCGGTTGAACGGCAAAGAATATTTGAATTATCGTCAAGCCATTTCTTGGTCTAGTAATATTGGTATGGTAAAACTAGAACAAAAAATGGGTGATGAAAAATGGATGGAGTATTTGAAAAAATTTGGTTTTGGTACGAGCACGCATTCAGGTTTAAGTGGTGAATCTGCTGGTAAATTGCCAGGAACAAACTTTGTAGATAGAGCAATGTCGGCATTTGGTCAAGCAATTACGGTTACTAATTTCCAAATGATGAAAGGTTTCTCAGCTATTGCAAATGACGGTTCAATGTTGCAACCTCATTACATCAGCAAAATTGTTGACAAAAATACAGGAAAAGAAACGATTACGGAACCACAAATCGTAGGAACCCCAATCAAAGCGCAAACAGCTCAACAGATTCGTACGTACATGATTGATACTGTTGAAGACCCGACTTACGGGATTGCGTATGATATTTATAAAGTACCAGGCTATCATGTTGCTGCCAAAACAGGAACTGCCCAGATTTCAGATGGTAAAGGGTACGTTGATGGAGCAAGTCAAGTCTTGTCTTCTGTAGTGGAAATGGTCCCAGCGGATAATCCTGAATATGTTTTGTATATTACACTTAGACAAGCAAAATCAGGTTCGCCTTCAGAAGCAATGGCGGCCATTGCAAACCCATTAATGAAATTAGCGTTAGACATTAAAGAGACAGATCCGGAAACAACGAAAGTAGCTTCTGATAAAGTCACAGTTGCTGATTATAAAAACATGACACCAGCGGAAGCGTTGGCCAATGCCAAAGTGAACGGGGTTGATCCTGTGATTATCGGCGATGGTGAAAAAATCAAGAAACAATCAACGCCGTCTGGTCAAACATTAATGCCTAATCAAAAATTGATTTTGATCACAAATGGAACAAACTATATGCCTGATTTAACCGGCTGGTCGAAGAGCGATGTTACCAAGTTTGGTGATCTATTAGGTTTGACTGTCGAGTTTAAAGGTGAAGGCTATGTGACGAAACAAAGTATTGCTGCTGAAACTGAAATTACGGAGAAAAAATTAACCGTGACTTTAGAAGGCACAGAATAATAACGTAGAATAATTAGGAGAGATAACATGGAGTGGACACAGATTTTT
Organism: Enterococcus sp. GC34; assembly: GCF_040886645.1. Taxonomy (NCBI): domain Bacteria; kingdom Bacillati; phylum Bacillota; class Bacilli; order Lactobacillales; family Enterococcaceae; genus Enterococcus; species Enterococcus sp. GC34. The sequence goes on along the minus strand of NZ_JBFOEF010000007.1, from coordinate 107,632 downwards.
ATTCCCATAGTGGTGAGTTTTGCCATTACAGTGAGCGTAATGCCACTATTCATTGGCTATTTTCAAATGAAAAAACAAGGGCAGGTTACTCGTGAAGATGGCCCGACTTGGCATAGCGTGAAAACAGGTACCCCTACAATGGGGGGAGTCGTTTTCCTTGTAGCCAGCTTGATTACTTCATTAGCAATGGGGTTGTTTTTCCACCAATTTACGCCGTCTCTACTAATTATTCTATTTATTTTAGTATTATACGGTTTGCTAGGTTATTTAGATGATTTCATTAAAGTCTTTAAAAAACGGAACATGGGCTTGAACTCTCGTCAAAAATTAATTGGTCAAATTTTTGGTGGGTTGGTTTTCTACTTTGTTTATCGAAGTGAAGGCTTTTCAGACACCTTAGATTTGTTTGGAGTAGCAGAAGTTCCGTTAGGTATTTTTTATGGCGTGTTTATTATTTTTTGGTTAGTCGGTTTTTCTAATGCCGTGAATTTGACAGATGGGATTGATGGCTTAGTTGCTGGTTTAGGAACAATTTCATTTGGTACTTATGCAATTATTGCCTGGAAACAACAACAATTTGATGTTGTGATTATCTGCCTAAGTGTGATTGGTGGGCTGATTGGCTTTTTCCCTTATAATAGAAAACCAGCAAAAATCTTCATGGGTGATGTTGGTTCATTAGCATTAGGTGGATTGTTAGCAGCAATTTCAATTATTTTGCATCAAGAATGGACGCTACTTTTAATTGGACTTGTCTACGTTTGTGAAACAGCAAGTGTTATTTTACAAGTTGCTTCATTTAAATTATTTGGTCGACGGATTTTTAAAATGTCACCAATTCATCACCATTTTGAAATGTGTGGTTGGTCTGAATGGAAAATTGATTTTGTCTTTTGGTCTGTCGGTTTAATCTGTTCAGGAATCACATTATGGATTCTTTTCTAATCTATCAAAGGGGAAATTGACAATGAAAAAAATAACAACCTATCAAAACAAAAAAGTGTTGGTTTTAGGACTAGCTAAAAGTGGTGTCAGCGCAGCGAAACTCTTACATGAGTTAGGTGCGCTCGTTACCGTTAATGACGCAAAACAATTTGATCAAAACCCTGACGCCCAAGATTTATTAACCTTGGGTATTCGTGTTGTTACAGGGGGGCATCCAATTGAATTGTTGGATGAAGAATTTGAACTAATCGTTAAAAATCCTGGTATTCCTTATACAAATCCACTTGTGGCAGAAGCACTAACTCGGAAAATCCCTATCATAACTGAGGTGGAATTAGCAGGTCAAATTGCCGAATGTCCAATTGTCGGCATTACGGGCACCAATGGTAAAACAACCACGACCACGATGATTGGTTTACTGCTAAACGCTGACAGAACGGCTGGTGAGGCGCGTTTGGCGGGAAATATTGGTTTTCCAGCGAGTACGGTGGCTCAAGAAGCAACAGCCAAGGATGATCTTGTGATGGAACTTTCTAGTTTTCAGTTAATGGGAATTGAGACGTTTCACCCACAAATTGCAGTAATTACAAATATTTTTGAAGCACACTTGGATTATCATGGTTCGCGGAAAGAATATGTTGCTGCAAAATGGGCCATTCAAAAAAACATGACCGCAGATGACACCTTGATTTTAAATTGGAATCAAGTAGAGCTTCAAACGTTAGCTAAAACCACAGCAGCCAACGTATTGCCTTTTTCAACGAAAGAAGCAGTAGAAGGAGCTTATCTTTTAGATGGGAAATTATATTTCAATGAAGAATATATTATGCCCGCCGATGAGCTAGGGATTCCTGGCAGTCACAATATTGAAAATGCCCTCGCAGCGATTTGTGTAGCTAAATTAAAAAATGTATCGAATGTTCAGATTAGACAAACTTTGAAAAACTTTTCAGGCGTTCCCCATCGAACGCAATTTGTTGGCGAAGTTCAGCAAAGACGTTTTTATAACGATTCAAAAGCAACCAATATTTTAGCTACAGAGATGGCGTTAAGTGGGTTTGACAACCAAAAGCTACTTTTACTTGCGGGTGGCTTGGATCGTGGTAACTCATTTGATGAATTGGTTCCTGCCCTGTTGGGACTCAAAGCAATTGTTTTGTTTGGAGAAACCAAAGAAAAATTGGCGGAAGCTGCTAAAAAAGCGAACATTGAAACAATTTTATTTGCTGAAAATGTTCAAACGGCGGTTACCATTGCCTTTGATTATTCGGAAAAAGATGATACTATTTTACTATCACCTGCTTGCGCAAGTTGGGACCAATACCCGAATTTTGAAGTACGCGGGGAAGCCTTTATGCAAGCTGTTCAACAATTAAAAGAAAGTGAAATGTGAGAAAATGAAGATACTAGTAACTGGTGGTGGCACAGGTGGGCATATCTATCCTGCGTTATCCTTCGTCGAACACGTCAAAAAAGAAGCACCTGCAACAGAATTCTTGTATGTGGGAACAGAAAATGGTTTAGAAAGTCAAATTGTGTCAAAGGCGAAAATTCCATTTAAAACGATTAAAATTCAAGGATTCAAGCGTTCGCTGAGTCCTCAAAATTTTAAAACAATTTATTTATTTTTAACAAGTATTAATAAAGCAAAAAAAATTATTCGTGAATTTCAACCAGATGTGGTCATTGGTACAGGCGGTTATGTTTCTGGTGCAGTAGTTTATGCGGCCCACCAATTAAAAATACCGACAATTATTCATGAGCAAAATAGTATCCCTGGAATGACAAATAAATTTTTAAGTCGTTATGTGGATAAAATTGCGATTTGTTTTCCGGATGTCGCTAGTTTTTTCCCGAAAGAAAAAACAATTTTGACAGGGAACCCGCGGGGACAAGAAGTCGTAACGGTGGAAAAGTCAGCTATTTTATCAGAGTTTGGCTTGGATCCAGCAAAGAAAACGGTGGTTTTATTTGGCGGAAGTCGTGGCGCCTTGAAAATCAATCAAGCGTTTGAACAGGCCTTTCCTTTGTTTGAAGAGAGAGAGTATCAAGTTTTATACGCTTCAGGAGAAAGATATTATCAGGAACTTCAAGAAAGTCTAAAGCTTTCTGAAAAGAAATTGACAAACATAAGTGTGCAACCGTATATTGATAAAATGGTTGAAGTGATGGCTAATACCGATTTAATGGTGGGACGTGCAGGAGCAACCTCAATTGCGGAGTTCACCGCATTAGGATTACCAGCAATTTTAATTCCGAGTCCTTACGTCACGAATGATCATCAAACGAAAAACGCGCAAAGCTTAGTAAAAGTTGGTGCTGTTGAAATGATTCCAGATGCAGAATTGACCGGCGCTCGTTTAGTTGCGGCAATTGATGATATTTTATTAAACAATGAAAAAAGACAACAGATGGCAACGGCGTCCAAAGGGGAAGGCATCCCAGATGCAAGTGATCGTTTGTATCAAGTTGTGAAAACGTTAGTCTGAGATAGGAGGTGTGGAAGATTAGTAACGAGAACGATATATTCAAAAAAAGAAAACCATTACCTCCAAAAAAATCGGAAGAGTCTCAACCTGAACTGACACCTTGGCAAAAACAAAACCAAGAATATTTGAAGAAGCAAGCGGAAGAAGCTGCTTCAAAAGGTGAAAACGAACAAGCAGAAGTCACCATCACTTTACAAGAACAAAGTCAAGAAGAGCCTCAACAACATCTTCCACAAGAAACAGTGGAAGAAGAGGAGCATTTTGCAGATCGTTTACCGAACGTTAAGAAAACACGGAACAAGCGCTTATATAGGCGTTTAGCCTTTATTTTAACTTGTTTAGGGACAGCCATTTTAGTGGCATTGTATTTTGTTTCGCCTCTTAGTCGATTGAGTGAAGTAACAGTTTCAGGCAACAAAAGTGTGGAGAGTCAAGCGATTATTCAGCAGTCAAAACTTGAAACGGGCAGTGGCTTATGGGAGCAGTATTCAAATAGAAATTATTTTTCTGCAAATATTCAGAAAAAGTTTCCAATTATAAAAAAGGCGAACATTAAGTTAAATGGTATTAATTCATTTAAAATTGATATTCAAGAGTATCAAATTGTCGCTCTTGCTGCGACTAAAGGCGGCTATCATCCGATTTTAGAGAATGGTAAAACTTTGGCGGAAACCACCAAAGCTGCTGAAAGTGGCAAACCAATTTTTGAGAATTTCAAAGAGGATAAATTAATCCCTGAATTAATGGCCTCTTACAACAAATTACCTCAAGAAATTAAACAAGGAATTTCAGAAATTAAATATGCACCATCAAAAACCAATAAAGACTTGATTAATGTCTATATGAATGATGGAAATCGAGTGATTGTTAATATTTCTGATTTAAGTGAAAAAATGGCTTATTATTCACAAGTAGCCGAGCAAATGGACAAACCTGGAATCGTTGATATGGAAGTCGGCATTTTTTCTTATCCGTATGAAAAAGAAAGTGAAGAAACGGGCAGTGAAGTTTCCGAAGATTCAGCGGTTGAAAATCAAGAAGTTGCGGACCCAAATGCAGGCGTAGCAACGGATGAAGCGAATAACGGTACGCCGACAAATGGAGAAAATCAAGAAGTGCAACAAGCAGAATAAGTTTTTTACAAAAATGTTTCAAAAATTAACGAACAAATTCGTATAATCTGCTTTCTAAAACCCCCATTTTTATGGTAAAATTGGAAGAAGTGAATAATACTAAAAAAGAGATAGTTAAACGGACGCCTTTGTCCGCTTAGATATTGGAATTAATAGGAGGAGGAATTCCGTTCATGGCAAAAACAGGAATGTATGTAGGCCTCGATATTGGTACAACTTCTGTCAAAGTAGTTGTCGCTGAATATATTGAAGGTCAAATGAACATCATCGGCGTTGGAAATGCAAAATCAGACGGTTTGAATCGAGGGATTGTCGTCGATATTGATCAAACAGTTCAAGCAATCCAACGGGCCGTTCGACAAGCCGAAGAAAAAGCCGGCATTCAAATTAAAAGCGTAAATGTTGGATTACCAGCGAATTTATTAGAAGTAGAAAGCTGTCAAGGAATGATAGCTGTTAGCAGTGAATCAAAAGAAATTACAGATGAGGATGTGCGCAACGTCGCATCTGCAGCTTTGGTTCGTTCAACTCCTCCTGAACGTCAAATTGTTGCAATCTTACCGCAAGACTTTACCGTCGACGGCTTTGAAGGCATCAAAGACCCACGTGGAATGCTTGGCGTTCGCATGGAGATGTTTGGCGTTGTCTATACTGGACCAAAAACAATCATCCATAACATCCGTAAATGTGTTGAAAAAGCTGGCTTAGGAATTAACGAATTAGTGATTACACCGCTTGCTTTAACAGAAACAATTTTAACAGATGGCGAAAAAGACTTTGGAACAATTGTCATTGATATGGGTGGCGGTCAAACAACGACATCTGTTATCCACGACAAACAATTGAAATTTACTCATGTTAACCAAGAAGGCGGCGAGTTCATCACGAAAGATATCTCAATCGTATTGAATACTTCTTTTAACAACGCCGAAGCCTTAAAAATTAATTATGGGGATGCTTATCCAGAAAGAACTTCAGCAAACGAAGAGTTTCCTGTTGATGTTATCGGTAAGTCAGAGCCTGTAAGAGTGGACGAACGTTACCTTTCAGAAATTATTGAAGCGCGTGTGGAACAAATTTTGAGAAAATCAAAAGAAGTTCTGGATGAAATTGATGCGTTTGAATTACCTGGAGGCGTTGTGTTAACTGGTGGCGCCGCTAGTATGCCAGGTATTGTCGATTTGGCGCAAGAGATTTTTGAAGCCAACGTAAAACTATACGTACCAAATCACATGGGCTTACGTAACCCAGTCTTTGCTAATGTCATTAGCATTGTGGAATATTCAGCGCAACTAAACGATATTTATCACATTGCCAAATATGCAATCCCTGGTGAAAAATCGAAACCAGCACAATCAGTCGCTGTCCAACAAGAAGTTCGCTATGACACATATGCTGAACAGCCTCAAGAAGAATACGAAGAATTCAACGAACGTGAGTCTGGTGAAAAAGTGACAGGCAAAATCAAAGACTTCTTCTCGAACATTTTCGACTAATCACACAAACAGGAGGATACGATATCATGGAATTTTCATTAGACAATAACATTAACAACGGTGCAGTCATTAAAGTTATCGGTGTAGGTGGCGGCGGCGGAAACGCTGTAAACCGTATGATCGAAGAAAACGTTAAAGGCGTGGAATTTATCACAGCCAATACAGACGTTCAAGCATTAAAACATTCAAAAGCAGAAACAGTAATTCAATTAGGCCCTAAATACACTCGTGGTTTAGGTGCTGGTTCACAACCTGAAGTTGGCCAAAAAGCTGCAGAAGAAAGTGAACAAGTGATTTCAGAATCATTACAAGGCGCGGATATGATTTTCATTACTGCTGGTATGGGTGGCGGAACTGGTACAGGTGCTGCCCCAGTAGTTGCAAAAATCGCTAAAGAATTAGGCGCTTTAACAGTTGGTGTAGTAACTCGTCCATTTAGTTTTGAAGGTCCAAAACGTGGTCGTTTTGCCGCTGAAGGAATTGCTTTATTAAAAGAAAACGTTGATACACTATTAATTATCTCAAACAACCGCTTATTAGAAGTCGTTGACAAGAAAACGCCAATGCTTGAAGCATTTAGAGAAGCTGATAATGTATTACGTCAAGGTGTTCAAGGGATTTCAGATTTAATCACTGCACCAGGTTACGTAAACTTGGACTTTGCTGACGTGAAAACAGTGATGGAAAACCAAGGAACAGCATTAATGGGAATTGGTGTAGCGAGCGGCGAAGAACGCGTAATTGAAGCAACGAAAAAAGCTATTTCTTCACCATTGTTAGAAACATCAATCGATGGTGCGGAACAAGTCTTATTAAACATTACTGGTGGCTTAGATATGACCTTGTTTGAAGCGCAAGATGCTTCAGATATCGTTACAAATGCTGCTTCAGGTGATGTGAACATCATCTTAGGTACATCAATCAACGAAGATTTAGGCGACGAAATTCGTGTAACAGTAATCGCTACAGGTATTGATGAATCAAAAAAGGATAGAAAACCGCACCGTCAAACAAGACAAGCGGTTCAACCAATGCAACAAACAACTCAATCTGTGGAAATGGATCAACCAAAATCACAAGAAGAAGCAAGTGCTTTTGGCGATTGGGATATTCGCAGAGAACAAAATACACGTCCAAAAGTTGATGAATCTTCATTAGAACAAGTAGACAAAAAAGAATTTGACACATTCCACCGTGAAGAACCAAATCACAATGATGACGAATTAAGTACGCCACCATTTTTCCGCAGAAAACGATAAGGAGCATCGATTAGAAATGATAGCTGAAAACTTAACAAATATTAATAATCAACTTCAGCTAGCATGCAAAAGCTCACAGCGCTCTGTTGCTGATGTGACAATGATTGGCGTCACTAAATCAGTAGGAATTGAGGAAGCAGCAGAGCTTGTTCAGCTTGGTGTCCAGAATTTAGCTGAAAACCGAGTAGATAAGTTACTAGAAAAGAAAGCTGGATTGGAAAAATTTAATGATATTCAGTGGCATTTAATTGGTAATTTACAACGTAGGAAGGTAAAATTAATTATTAATGAGATAGATTATTTTCATGCATTAGATAGTCTGAGTCTAGCCAAAGAAATTCAAAAAAGAGCAACGAAAGTTATTCGTTGTTTTGTTGAAGTGAATATAACTGGGGAAGAAAGCAAGCACGGCTTTCGTAAAGAAGACGTCTTACCTTTCATTCAAGAACTTGCTGATTTGGACAAAATTCAAATCGTCGGTCTAATGACTATGGCACCTTTTGGGGCAAGTGAAGAAGTATTACATGCAACATTTAGAGAATTAAAAGAGCTGCAAATGACCGTAAATGAGAAACATTTATCTTTTGCTCCTTGTACAGAACTTAGCATGGGAATGAGTAACGATTTCCCGATCGCAGTTGAAGAAGGTGCAACTTTTATACGAATCGGAACAGCGTTATTCAGAGATGCGTAAAGGAGAGGAATTTATGTCAATTTTTAACAAGGATGCGTTATCGAGCTTTTTTGGCTTATCTGGCGAAGAAGATGATTATTATGATAACTACGAAGAATATGAAGAGCGCAAAGCAGTTAATGAACCACCGCGTCGTGCAGCTCGGCCTAAACCACAACGCCCTGTTCAACAACAGGAAAGTTACAATCAGCCAGCTTATACACAACAAAGTGAGCCTGTAGTTGAAAAACCTTCTGCACGCTATCGTTCTGCTGAAGCGCATCAAGAAAGAGACACACAACAAGCTGCTTACACAGAGAAAAAAGTGGTTTCTATGCGTAGTTCTAATCAATCAGCGACTACGAATACAAGACGAGCACAAGAAAGCACCGCCAATGCAAAAACACATAAAATTACTATTATTGAACCACGTGTGTATTCAGAAGCAATGAGCATTGCGAAACATTTATTTGCTGAAGAAGCTGTGCTAGTTAATTTTACATTAGTAGAAGAAGACCAAGCACGACGCATCGTTGATTTCTTAACTGGTACTGTGTATGCTTTAGACGGAGATATTCAGCGCGTTGGCAATGAAATCTTCTTATGCACACCAGCGAATATGGAAATTGATAGTGCGACAGCACAATCTTTAGCCAACAAACAATTCTTTGATTTCTAAGCCATAGGGAGGTGTTATTATCGCAACACTGATTACTCTATTATACAAAGGCGTTCAAATCTATTCAGGATTACTAGTGATTTACGCGCTACTTTCATGGTTTCCAGGAGCATATGATTCTGCTTTCGGGCGTTTGCTCTCTAGAATTTGTGAACCATACTTAAGTTTGTTTGACCGTTTGAATTTAAGGATTGGAATGGTTGGATTTAACGTAATGGTAGGGATTATTGTCCTTAACCTAGCAGCGGGTGGCTTAGCAGTCATTTTACGAGCTATTGTTTATTAATAACTTTTAGAAAGGATGATTTATCTATGAACGCAAATGTGTATCAACATTTCCGCAAAGATGAACATCCTTTTATTGACACTGTCGGGGATTGGCTAGAGCAAGTGGAGATGCAATACGCGCCTTATTTGACAGACTTTCTTGATCCTAGACAGGCGTATATTTTGGAAACGTTGATTCGACAAAACAGTGATTTATCGTTTACTTTTTATGGTGGTTATGAGCAAGCAGAACGAAAACGCTGCTTGATTTATCCAGCGTATTACATACCAGAAGAGACAGATTTTGGTGTTGTATTATTTGAAATTATTTATCCATCTAAATTTGCGACATTATCTCATGGGAAAATTTTAGGCACCTTGATGAATGTTGGGGTTCGTAGGGAAGCCTTTGGAGATATTATTTCCGATGGTGATAAGTGGCAGGTTTTTATAGCACAAGAAGTAGCTGGCTTCGTTGTTAACCAAGTCGACAAAATTGGTAAAATTACTGTTCGCTTAGAAGAGCGGGATTATACACAAATTTTGATACCGAAGGATGGTTGGCAAGAAGAGCGAACGACTATGAGCTCTTTGCGGCTGGATAGTGTGATTTCCGCCGTATTTAATATTTCAAGGCAGCGATCAAAACAATTGATCGAATCTGGTAAAGTAAAAGTCAATTGGACAGAAACGACACGACCAGATTTTGCCTTAGACTTATTAGATATTGTTTCGATACGAGGATTTGGGCGCCTTCAGATTCAAGAATTAGAAGGAAAAACAAAGAAAGAAAAATTTCGTGTCCTCTTAGGGGTATTGAGAAAATAATCTCGAACTTTTGTTTAAGAAAACCATTTTGGCTGTTCATTCAGACGAAGTTGTGTATAATAAAAAAAGTAAGATATTTGCTATTTCAGGATTAGTATGAGAATGTGTTCATAAGGGGTTTTACAAAAATAATCCAAAGAGGTGAAGGAATATGGCATTAACTCCATTAGATATTCAAAACAAAGACTTCTCAACAAAAATGAGAGGCTATAACCAAGACGATGTAGATGACTTTTTAGATCAAGTCACACGTGATTATGAAGATGCATTACAAAAAAATCGTGAACTTGAGAAATCATTAAAACACGCAGAAGAAAAATTACAATACTTCAATGAATTGAAAGATGCATTGAATCAATCAATTATTGTTGCACAAGATACCGCTGATAAAGTGAAATCAAGTGCCAATAAAGAATCAGAAATGATTATCACTTCGGCAGATAACCAAGCCAAAGAAACCTTGGTAGAAGCTGAACGTAAATCAAATGCAATGATTGCAGATGCTGAAGCGAAATCAACACAAATCTTAGCAGAAGCAATTGAACGTGCCCGTCAATTAGCTGGGGAAACAGAAGACTTGAAGAAGAAAACACGTGTCTTCCATCAACGCTTAAGCTTAATGCTTGAAACTCAATTAGAGCAAGTAAAGAGTGAAGAGTGGGAAGAGATTTTAAAGCCTTTTTCTAGTTATGTCGGAGACAAACATACAGCAGTTAAGGAAATTCTTGATGAACAAGACCTTGACAACGAAAATGAAACTGTTGTAAACTCTGAAGAGAACACAGATGCTGTAGTAGAAAAAAAGCCTGTAATTGAAGTCACTGAAGAAACAATTGAAGAAGAATCAAAATAGATAGAACAGAACGTTTAATGTTTATTCTTAGCAGCGAGTCAATGATAGTGAAAGTTTGACAGACACTGGCATTAAACAGATCCTCTATCCTAGATGTAGTTCTGAACACTTGAGTAGGAACTGCCGGATAATTACCGTTATCAATTTCAGAGAAAGTAGGGGCAACTCTACTTTGAATTTGGGTGGTAACACGAGTACTTCGTCCCTTGGGATGGAGTACTCTTTTTTTATCTACTTTTATCAGCTATCGTTCATCTTTAGTATGAACTAACACAATTAAATCGATAAAATGAAAGCGAGGCAAATGCATATGAAAATGAAAGAAACATTGCAATTAGGAAAAACAGCTTTTCCAATGCGTGGGAACTTGCCAAACCGTGAAGCAGAATGGCAAAAAGACTGGGAAGAAAAAGGCTTATATGAACAACGTCAAAAATTAAACGAAGGAAAACCAACCTTTGTTTTACATGATGGCCCTCCGTATGCAAACGGAAATATTCATTTAGGACATTCTTTGAATAAAATCAGTAAAGATATTATTATTCGTTCAAAATCAATGTCTGGTTTCCGTTCTCCTTATGTGCCTGGTTGGGATACTCATGGTTTACCAATTGAGCAAGTGTTAACCAATAAAGGGGTCAAACGTAAAGAAATGACTGTCGCTGAGTATCGCGAAAAATGTAAAGAGTATGCCTTATCACAAGTCGACAAACAACGTAACGATTTTAAACGTTTAGGTGTGTCAGGTGATTGGGAACATCCATACATTACGTTAGATCCAGAGTATGAAGCAGCAGAAATTCGTGTTTTTGGTAAGATGGCAGAAAAAGGCTATATTTATAAAGGCTTAAAACCAATTTATTGGTCTCCTTCAAGTGAATCTTCTTTAGCAGAAGCAGAAATTGAATACAAAGATGTAAAATCACCTTCTATTTACGTAGCTTTTAATGTGGTCGATGGTAAAGGTCTTTTAGATAACGAGACAGCCTTCGTCATCTGGACGACAACCCCTTGGACATTACCAGCCAACTTAGGTATTTCAGTTAATCCTGATTTTACGTATGTTGAAGTGAAGGCAGACGGTCGTAAATTTGTAATTGCTAAAGATTTATTAGCAACAGTTAAAGAAGCGATTGGTTGGGAAGAAGTAGAAGTCTTGCGAGAATTTTCTGGTGAAAAATTAGATCGTATGACAGCTCAACATCCATTCTATGATCGAACATCACTTGTTATGCTAGGCGACCACGTGACGCTAGATGCCGGGACTGGCTTAGTTCATACCGCACCAGGACATGGGGAAGATGACTATATTGTTAGCCGTAAATATGATTTACCTGTTATTTCTCCTGTTGACAGCCGTGGGGTCTTTACAGATGAAGCACCTGGTTTTGAAGGAATTTTCTATGATAAAGCGAATCCAATGATTACTGAGTTATTAGAAGAAAAAGGCGCGTTATTAAAATTAGATTTCTTTACGCATAGTTATCCACATGATTGGCGTACCAAAAAACCAGTTATCTACCGTGCAACGCCACAATGGTTTGCTTCAATCTCTAAATTCCGTCAAGATATTTTAGATGAAGTTGAGAAAGTTGACTGGCTAATTCCTTGGGGAAAAACACGTTTATATAATATGATTCGTGACCGTGGTGATTGGGTAATCTCTCGCCAAAGAGCGTGGGGTGTACCATTACCGATCTTCTATGCTGAAAATGGGGAAGCCATCATTACGCCAGAAACAATTGAACATGTAGCGAATTTATTTGCAGAACATGGATCAAATATCTGGTTTATGCGTGAAGCAAAAGAGTTACTACCAGCAGGCTTTACACATCCAGGTTCACCAAATGGCGAGTTTACCAAAGAAACAGATATCATGGACGTTTGGTTTGACTCAGGTTCTTCACATGAAGGAGTTTTACGAGAAAGAGAAGAGTTAACTTTCCCAGCAGATATGTATTTAGAAGGTTCTGACCAATATCGTGGTTGGTTTAACTCAAGTATTACAACAAGTGTCGCTATCAATGGGGTAGCGCCTTATAAATCAATCATTTCTCAAGGGATGGTTCTCGATGGCGAAGGCCGTAAGATGAGTAAATCGTTAGGCAATACCATCTTACCTGAAAAAGTTATTAACCAAATGGGGGCAGATATCTTACGCTTGTGGGTAAGTAGTGTTGACGCGGAAGCTGATGTGCGTGTCTCAATGGATATCTTAAACCAAGTATCTGAAGTGTACCGGAAAATCCGTAATACTATGCGTTTCTTGTTAGCGAATACGAGTGATTTTAATCCAGCTGAGCATACTGTAGCTTATGCTGATTTACGTTCTGTAGATAAATACATGACGGTTCGTTTAAATCAAGTCATTCAAGAAATCCGTGAAAATGGTTATGAAAAATATAATTTTATGCATATTTATCGGACAGTTATGAACTTCTTAACGGTAGATTTATCTTCTTTCTATTTAGACTTTGCGAAAGATGTCGTTTATATTGAAGCTGAAAACGATTATCAACGTCGTTGTATGCAGACTGTTTTCTATCAAACATTGGTTTCATTAACAAAATTATTGACACCAATTATTCCACATACAGCGGAAGAAATTTGGAGTTTCTTACAAGAAGAAGAAGAGTATGTGCAATTAGCTGAATTCCCAGGTTACGAAACGTTTACTAATGAAGAAGAATTGATGGATACATGGGCAGCCTTTATGGATTTCCGTGACAATGTCTTAAAAGCGTTGGAAGAAGCTCGTCATTCTAAATTAATCGGTAAATCGTTAGAAGCTAAAGTGACCGTTTATCCAAATGAACAAATTCGTCAATTAATGACAGCTGTTGATGCAGATATTGCTCAATTACTAATTGTTTCCGACTTTGAAGTATCAAAAGAAGTAGCACCTAGTGAAGCTGTTCAATTTGAAGACATGGCTATTTTAGTTGAAAAAGCAGAAGGCGAAACGTGTGACCGTTGTCGTTCCGTTCGTCAAGATGTCGGCTCAGATGAAAAATTACCAACACTTTGTGGCCGTTGTGCACACATTGTTGAAGAAAATTATCCAGAAGCGGTTGCTGAAGGATTCGAATAAACAAGAAAAAAGATCCGCTAGTCGTTAACTAGCGGATCTTTTTTGGCTTATTTATTGATCAAGTTGACCGCGGTCACGGTACCAGTTATCTGGTTGCCATTCCCAAGTAAAGCCATCTTTTTCTAATAAGTCGAAGGCAGCTTGCGGGCCCATTGTGCCAGCGGCATAATTAGGGAAAGAAACGTCTGTTTTATCCCAAGCATGTCGAATAATGTCAACAATGCGCCAAGATTGGGCAACTTCGTCCCAATGAGAGAAGTTTGTACTATCGCCATTTAGGCAGTCTAATAGAAGTTTTTCATATGCTTCTGGACTATTTTCAGTCATTTCAGCACTTTGACGGAAATCAAGTTTCACTGGAGTTGTATTAAACCCTTGACCGATTTCTTTTCCATTTAAGGTTAATGAAAATCCTTCAGTTGGTTGGATATAGATAGTTAAAACATTCGGTGGTAAATCGGTTTTATCACATTCTTCACACGTATCATCTTTAAAGACATTAATAGGTACTTGTTTAAAGACGATGTTAATGCGTGTACCTTTTTCAGTTAATCGTTTACCTGTGCGAACATAGAAAGGGACGCCAGACCAACGGAAATTATCAATTAAAAATTTACCAGCAACAAAAGTTTCAGTGGATGAAGTTTCTGCCACATTCGGTTCATCACGATAGGCTGCAAATGTTTGATCAGCTAGCTGACCTTCGCCGTATTGTCCACGCACGAAATTTTGAAGGGCTTCTTCTTCAGAATAAAGGCGGATGGCACGTAAAGCTTTTACTTTTTCAGTCCGAATTTCTTTTTCAGAAAAGGCAACAGGAGGCTCCATAGAAAGCAAAGCAACGACTTGTAAAATATGATTTTGAACCATATCTTTTAGTGCACCACTGTGGTCATAATAGCCGCCACGATCCTCGACACCTAAGCTTTCAGCGAAGGTGATTTGGACATTATCAATGTAACGATTGTTCCATTGTGATTCAAAAATATTATTGGCAAAACGAATGGCTGAAATATTTTGGATCATTTCTTTGCCTAAGTAATGGTCAATTCGGAAAATATCTTGTTCAGGAAATGCAGCACGAATTTCTTCATTTAATTCGTAGGCAGATTCATAATCAGAACCAAATGGCTTTTCGATAATTAGTCGATCAAAGCCTTCTTCCGAAATAATATGTTGTGATTTCAAATGATTAACAATGGTTCCAAAGAATTGAGGGGCCATAGCTAAATAGTAAACGTGATTGCCTTCTAAGTGGTATTGTTCATTTAGGCGATCAGATAATTCTTTTAAGGTATTATAATGTTCCGTATCATTCACATTATGTGATTGGTAATAGAAATGACTAGAAAATTCAGTCGCCTCTTCGGCCGTGGGATTTAAGTCTTGAATGGTTTCACGAACGATTTCCCGATAGTATTCGTCTGTCCATTCCCGACGTGCGGTACCAATCACCGCAAAACGCTCAGCTAATAATCCTTTTTTATATAAGCGGAACAGGGAAGGATACAATTTACGTTTGGCAAGATCACCTGTCCCCCCGAAAATAGTAAATAATGCTACTTTTTCATTCATTAGTTTTCCTCACTTTCTCTAATCAACGGCTCAACAAAAATTGTGTTTGCTGCTTTAAAGCTGACGGATAATTCTTTGTTTTCATTATAAATGGTGATCGGTCCTTCATATGCAGCAATTTCTTTAATCGTATATTCTTCTTGAATATTTAAATCAATGGAAACTAAATAATCCAGTAATTCTTTTTCGTCTAAGACACGTGCAATCCGAATTTTTGTGCCAACAGGGTAGTCTGTTAACGTTTGGCGTTTCTCCTCATGAATGGGTTGATCATCTTCGGGAATAACACCACCGTGTGGACAAAATTCTGGATGATTTAAATAATCCGCTAAACGGTTCACAAGTGTTTGTGAAGTAACATGTTCTAAAACTTCTGCCTCTTCGTGCACATCATTCCAAGTGTAATTTAAGTGCTCTACTAAAAAGACTTCCCAGATTCGGTGTTTGCGAATTAACGTACTCGCTTTTTTTAAGCCTTTTTCAGTTAATTGTACCCCTTGATAAGGAGAATGCTCAACCAAATCTTCTTTTACTAACTTTGAAATCATCTCACTAACCGAAGCTGCCGAAACATCGAGTCCAGAAACAATTTGTTTATTATTCACTTTAACTTCGTCGCCACCTAATTCAAAAATTAATTTTAAATAGTCTTCGCGATTTGGTGTCATAGGGGCTCATCCTTTCAAAAAAACATCATCCTAAGTTTATCAGAAAAAGGCGCATTTGACTATTTAATAATATTCAAGTTGTAAGAAAACTTTCTGAATGCTTTTGCAAGGGATGTGAAAAAATAAATCACCCACCGCACATACTTCATTTTATGTGTCGTGGGTGATTTATTAATTGTAAATGGCCCGTTCTAGTGTGTAGGTTTCGTCGTCGGCTTCATCGTAAAGCGTCGCAGGGACACCATTTTCACATTGAATGATTAAATGGTAACCTAACTTGTCTAAGATAACTAAGCGTTTAGGGGTTAATTCAACAAGCAAGGCATGCGTTTGTTTGCCATCAATGAAAACATTGAAAGATGAGGTGATTTCTAAGGTGTGTTGCGTGGCTTTCTTCACGTCCACAAACCACCAATGCCCAGTATAGTTGTGTTGAAGCTCCTGTGGGGAAGGGAGCTGTTTATTTTTTTTCCAGAGGATAGAGCCTGCTAATCCAGTAAGTAAAGATGCACCAACCAAGAAAGTCCAATGTTTTTTCAAAGAAATTCCTCCTAACCTTCATTTTCATTTATTCGTCTTCGTTACCTTTATTATATAGAACTTGTCTAAAATATTCGACTAAATCGCTGAGAATTGACAAATATTTAATGATTGACACAAGATAGTAAAATTGTTGGTTTTGGTCTATACTTTTCCTTGTTTTTTTATGGTATAGTGTGTAAGAAAGGAAGTCTGTGTATGAAGTACCCGAATGTCCAACTTGCTTATTTTATCGAACGACCCAATCGGTTTATTGCACACTGTCGTTTAATGGAAACGAATGAAGAAGTAATCACACATGTCAAAAATACTGGCAGAGGGAAAGAAGTTTTTTTACCAGGTGCTGTTGTGGCGCTTAGTTATCAACCATCGCCTAAAAGAAAAACAGATTACGATTTGATTGCAGTAAAAAAAGGTTCTTTTTGGATTAATATTGATAGCCAAGTACCGAATACATTAGTCAATGAAGCGTTAAAAAATGGTCAAATTGTGCTTCCTGGTTTAGTTGGTACGATCCAAACTGTTAAACGTGAGCAACTATTTGCACATTCAAAATTTGATTTTCTAGTGGAAACGGATGCGGACGAACAAGCTTTTGTCGAAGTGAAAGGCATGACTTTAGAAAATAAAGGCATCGGTGCTTTTCCTGACGCGCCAACACTTCGTGGCTTGAAGCATGTCACTGAACTAATGGCTGCAACTAAAGCGGGTTACCGCTGTTACATTTTGTTTGTGGTCCAATTTGAAGAAATTAAGCAAGCAACGATTCACCAAGAGATGCAACCCGCCTTTGCTGAAAATGTGGGTGCTGCAATTGATCAAGGTGTGCAAGTCCTTGCTTACAATTGCCACGTAACACCAGCAACGATTGAACTTAAGTCACAGGTAACCTTTGATTTATTACAGGCATTTGATGATCCTAATAAATAACTTGAAGAACTCCTAGCGCTTTAAGTCAGGGTAATTACGTGACTTTTGTACGAGAGATTACTATTATAAAGAGAGTAAATAAACAAAAAATGGAGGTTTTTGATTATGATACATTTAGGCGTAATTGGTACCAATTGGATTAGTCATCAATTTGTTGCAGCAGCTTTAGAAACGGGTGCGTATGATTTAACGGCTGTTTATTCTCGGAAACTAGCAACGGCACAAGAATTTGGTTCTCGCTATGGTGATGTGGAATATGCAATTGATTTAGAGACGTTTTTTGGTATTGCACATATGGATACGGTTTATATTGCCTCACCAAATTCATTACATTTTGAACAAGCGAAACAAGCAATTTTAGCGAAAAAAAATGTAATTGTTGAAAAACCAGCTTTTTCAACGCCTGATGAGATGGCAGAAATTATTGAATTAGCGAATAAAAATCGTGTGTATTTCTTTGAAGCGGCCCGTAATATTCATGAGCAAAGTTTCCAAAAAATTGCTGAATTATTGCCATTAAAAAACCAAATTTTAGGTGCGAATTTTACGTATATGAAATATTCTTCTCGCTATGATCAAGTATTAGAAGGCAAAGAGCCAAATATTTTTTCTCCTCATTTTTCTGGGGGAGCCTTAGCGGATTTAGGCGTTTATTTAGTTTATGCAGCCTTAGGTTGGTTTGGCGTACCAAAGGAAAGCCATTATTTTGCTAGTAAAATTGCGACAGGTGTCGATGGCTTAGGAACAATTATTTTACGTTATGATCAGTTTGACGTGACGTTAAATACTGGGAAAATTAGTGATTCTTTTGCGCCATCCGAAATTTACTTTGAAAACGGGACCTTGATTTTAGACAGTGTCAATGCTATTTCTTCGGCTGAGTACCATGATCGCGCACATGAAGAACGTGATGTCTTAGATATTCAAGTAGCCGATAATCCAATGATTGAAGAAGCTCGTGATTTTGCAGCAGTTTTAAATAACCCAACAGATAAGTATTGGGGCACCAAGTATGAAGAATGGGTTGAGCTTGCTCGAAATGTCAATAAAGTAGTCACTGATTTACGTCATAGTGCCGGCATTATTTTTGATGCTGATAAATAAGAATTAAGCGATAGGAAAGGAACAATATGAGATTTTTAGAACAACTTCCAGAGGCTTGGCAAGAACAGTGGCAAGCTTCTGGCTTTAACGAACCATCAACAATTCAAGAAAAAAGTTTTACGCCCCTTCGCGAAGGAGAAAATGTTTTAGGAATTTCGCCGACAGGAACTGGAAAAACACTTGCTTATATGCTGCCTTTACTCTTAACTGTTGAAAAAGGACAGGGAAATCAATTGTTGATTATTGCTCCGTCTCAAGAATTAGCTATGCAAATTGCTGAAGTTGCTCGGACTTGGGCTAAGCCACTTCAATTAACGATTCAAACGTTAATCGGCGGGGCAAATGTTTCACGCCAGATTGACAAGTTAAAAAAACGTCCCGAAGTGTTAATTGGAACGCCAGGTCGGATTTTAGAGTTAATGAAGAACAAAAAAGTCAAAGCTCAGTTGTTAAAAACAATTGTAATGGATGAAGTTGATCAACTTTTCCAAGAGGAAGAGCTAAGTTTAACCAAGCAAATTTTGACACACACACCAACCGAATACCAACTTGTTTTTTGTTCAGCGACTGCTGATCGTGTCGTGAATCAAGCGCAATCTTTAAGTCAAAAATTACAGGTGATTGATGTGACGGAAGAAGATACTTCAGCAGGTCAAGTCGCCCACTACTTTATTCGGTTAGCACCAAGAAAAAAAGCTGATTACTTACGTCGTTTGGCCCATACAGAAGCATTCAGAAGCATGGTCTTTTTCAATCAAGTTGCTGATTTAGGTGCAGCAGAAGAAAAATTAGTTTATGAGAATGTGCCGGCTATTGGTCTGGCTTCAGATCAAAGTAAACAGTTGCGTAAATTGGCGATCGATCAATTTAAAGCAGAACGAGTGAAGTTGTTATTAACCACGGATATTGCGGCACGGGGCTTAGATTTCACTGGGGTCCCTTACGTCGTAAACGTAGATGTTCCTTTAACCGAAGAGAGCTATATCCATCGTTCTGGTCGCGTTGGCCGGATGGGTGCACAAGGGGCAGTGATTACGTTTATCAACGATGGCACCAAAAGGGATTATCAACGTTTGATGAAACAATTGGCCATTCCTTATCAGGAAATCTTTTTATATGATGGTGCACTTCATGAGCAGCCAAAAGCCAAAGATGAACTAGAAAAAAAGAACGTAGTCAAAGATACGTATTCAGAAAAAAAGAGTACGAAAGAAAGAAAACCAGAAACAGTAAATTCTGTTGTCAAAGAACCGCAAGAAACACGCAAAAAGAAGAAAAACAAAAAGAAAAACACGAAAAACAAAGGAGCTCGTAAAGCGAAGAAATAACGCTTTACGAGCTTCAAGCAGAACGTTGTATCGAGGAGGATTCCATGAAATCTCGGAAGGAAGAAATCTTAGCGTTACTTCAAAAAAATGAAACTGGCTTAACGGCAGGAGCGGTAGCAGAACAGTTAATGATTGATCGCAGTAATGCCAGCCGTTATTTAAATGAATTATTCAAAGAAAAGAAAATTACTAGAAGTACTGGACGTCCTGTTATCTATTCAGTGCCAACAATCAATGAAGGAGAACAAGTCCATGTAGATGAGTCCACCTCTGTTAGTTTTGACACATTAGTAGGTGCCAATGATTCTTTAAAAGTGAGTATTCAGCAGGCCAAGGCGGCTATTTTATATCCACCAAGAGGTTTGCATACGATTATTTTTGGGAAAACAGGAACAGGGAAATCTCTTTTTGCTGAATGTATGTACCGTTTTGCAATTGATTCAAAAACCTTAGATGAAGATGCCCCTTTTGTCTCTTTTAATTGTGCTGATTATGCACAAAACCCACAATTATTATTTGGTCATATCTTTGGCGTAAAAAAAGGCGCCTATACTGGTGCGAATGAAGATAGTCCAGGCTTAATGGCAAAAGCAGATGGCGGGATTCTCTTTTTAGATGAAATTCATCGTTTACCGCCAGAAGGTCAAGAAATGCTCTTTACGTTTATTGATAAAGGCGTGTACCGTCCATTAGGAGAAAGTGGTCAAACCTATGAAGCCTCTGTTCAAATTATTGGTGCGACAACGGAATCCTCAGAAAACTTTTTAACCACTTTTAATCGGCGGATTCCGATGTCGATTACATTGCCATCTTTAGATGCACGGACGCTAGATGAGCGTTATGCCATCATTTCGTTATTTATTCAGCAAGAGGCAACACGTTTGGGCCAACAAATTGATATCGAACGCGAAGCAGTTTTGGCGTTCATGTTATACGATGCAGAAGGAAATATTGGTCAGGTGAAGCGGGACTTAAAATTAGTTTGTGCTAAGTCATTTCTTTATTATCGGACGCACAATTTAGAACATTTGGTTATCCGTAAACGGGATTTGTCGTTACCTGTCCAAAAAGGATTATTAAAAATTAAAGAAGTACCTGAGCGCTTGGATCAATTTGTCGACAGTAAAAGTAATTATTTATCTTTCCAACCAGGTACCAACAAAATTGTTTGGTCGCAAGATCCAGCTAGAGACATGCAAGTTTACAATGAAATCGAAGAAAAAGTCGCTGATTTGTCCGAAGCTGACTTAGAAAATGTTGATTTAGAAGAATTGATTTCTAAAGATATGAATGCGTATTTTAAAAATTATGTCGAAGAATTAACCCAACATTCTTTACATAAGGAGTTACTACCAGAAGCTATTTGGGACTTAACGAATCGTCTTTATGATATCGCAGAAGAGCGTTTGGAACACACGTACAATGAAACAGCACGCTTTGCCTTTGCGCTTCATTTACAAAGTACGATTGAACGTGTCAAAGAAGGTCACGTGATTGTCCATCCTGATTTAAATAATGTCCGTAAAAACATGAAAAAAGAATTTCAAGTAGCCTTAGATTTATCTTCTATTATTGAAGAAGAGAACAACATAGAGATTCCTTTCGATGAAATTGGCTTTATTAGTATGTTTTTATCTATTAATGTCGGTAAAGAAGAAAGAACTCCAGAAAATAATGTTGGTGTGTTCGTCTTAATGCATGGGGATTCTACTGCCTCAAGTATGTTGAAAACCGCCCAAGAACTTTTAGGAACGTCAATCGGAACAGCGATGAATATGCCGTTAACGATGGAAGTTCAAACAATGTATGAACAATTACGAAACCAAGTAATTACGCAAAAAGAATCGTTAAATAATGGGATTTTATTACTGACGGATATGGGTTCATTAAATTCGTTTGGAAATATGTTGTTTGAAGAAACAGGTATCCGAACAAAGGCGATTACAATGACGAGCACAATGATTGTCTTAGAAGCTATTCGAATGGCAAGCGTGGGACGAAGTTTAGAGGACATTTACCAAAATATTCAACTTTCTTTTGAAAGCGTTGTGAGAGAACAATTTCGCTCTAGTCTGCAAAAACGTCAAAACGTAAAAAAAGCAGTAATCGTGACGTGCTTTACAGGAGAAGGGGTTGCCGCAAAACTATACCAACGAATCTTACCAGTTATTGATGAAACAAAAGTGGAACTGATTCAAATGCAATTTATTGAACGAGAAACGTTTAAAAAGCATATCGACAACTTGATGGAAGAATATGAAATTAAGGCCATTGCGGGAACTGTGGATGTTGAATATCAAAATATTCCCTTCTTTTCCGTCTATGATATTTTTGATGATGAAAAATTAAATGTACTGAAACGGATTGCTAGTGATGAAGTGGCGATTGATACAATTGTTCATTCCCTAAGTGGCGTTATTACTTCTGTGGACTCCTTACAAAAATTAATTCTCATGTTACAAAAAACAGTTCATCAAATACAAACAGACATGCATATTATTGTTGAACCAGGGGTGGATGCCGGAATCATGATTCATTTGGCTTTTCTGGTAGATGCTTTAATTAAAGGAGAAGAAGCAAGAACTTTTCCAAACTTAGCGGAATATGTTAAAACACATCGTTTAGAAATCGATGTCGTACGCACGAATTTTATGTTAATTGAACGGGCGTATCGTGTGACGATCCCGGAAGCAGAAGTTGCGCATGTTACCCAAATGTTTTTAGAAAATGAAATTAAAAGTAAACAATAATAAATAAAAAAACATCAAGAAATGAGAAAACGCTCTCTTTTTTCTTGATGTTTTCTTTTTGTAAGTTACACACAATTTCATGTGTGTAAGCGTTTTCTTTTAGTGTGTGCACGCTTTTTTCGATGACAAAAGCCGTTATATCAGTATTTTAATGAGGAAAAAACTTGGCACAATTATTGCTATAAATAAAGTGTATAACGTCATAATTTTTAAGGAGATGAAGAAAAAATGGCAAAAAAAACAATTATGTTAGTTTGTTCCGCAGGAATGAGCACAAGTTTATTAGTAACAAAAATGCAAAAAGCAGCAGAAGATCGTGGCATGGAAGCAGACATCTTTGCAGTATCGGCTTCTGAAGCAGATACAAACTTGGAAAATAAAGAGGTGAATGTTTTACTTTTAGGTCCACAAGTTCGTTTCATGAAAGGGCAATTTGAACAAAAATTACAACCAAAAGGGATTCCTTTAGATGTAATTAACATGGCAGATTATGGCATGATGAATGGCGAAAAAGTTTTAGATCAAGCAATCTCATTAATGGGATAAGGAATTAAAACGTTTAAGAAAAGTGAATAGCAAATAAGGATAGTGCATGTTACCAAAGGTTTTATTTTGTACGCTCGATTCATTCGTTTAATGAGGCTACTGCCTTTTTAATAAATATAAATGGATACAGGAGGAATAAAAAATGAACGGATTAATGGCATGGATGGAAAAATATATCTTACCAACTGCCGCAAAAATTGGTGCACAGAAACATCTGGTGGCACTAAGGGATGCTTTTATTGGTACATTACCTGCGACAATGGCTGGATCAGTCGCCGTAATGATTAACGCAATTATTCGAGATCTTCCCCAAGAGTTTGTCTCAACTTATGCGGCAAGTTTGGAAGCAGACAAAGGTATTTTTGCAGTATTGAATGTCATCATTGGGATTAATGGTTTTGTTTGGAATGGTACATTGGCTATCGCTGGTTTGATTTTCGCTTTTTCTTGGGGCTATAACTTAGCGAAAGCATACAATGTGAATGAGCTAGCTGGTGGGATTGTCAGTTTAGCTACCTTAATTTCAGGTGTTGCTTTTGCACCAAATAACACAGCTGAATTAGCTGTAAAAGTGCCAGAAAATATTGCCAACGCAATTAATGGGGCAGAAATTGGTGCGTCAATTGCTAATAATCAATTGACTGTCAATCCATGGGGTTGGTTAAATCTCAATCATCTAAATGGTAACGCTTTCTTTACAGTGATGATTATGGGCGCTTTATCAACCATTATTTTTTGTAAATTAATGCAAGCGGATTTAACAATAAAAATGCCTGATTCTGTTCCGCCAGCAGTTTCAAAAGCGTTTGCGGCAATTTTACCAGCAACAATCGCATTGTATGTCGTAGCGATTATTAACTTTACGGTGTCAAAACTTTCAGGCGGTCAATTATTAATTGACTTAATTCAAAAATATATCGCGGAACCGTTCCTTGGGTTATCACAAGGACTAGGCGCTGTGTTAATCGTAACGGTTTTTGTTCAAATTTTCTGGTTCTTTGGTATTCATGGGCCAAACGTTTTGGCACCAGTTCTTGAAGGAATTTGGGGACAAGCACAATTAATCAATATTGATATTTTCCAAAAAGGTTATGAAGGAAAAACAGGAACAGCTGCGGTTTTAGCCGCTATTGACGACGGTAAAGCCTACATGTGGGTCCGTGGTTCGTTTGATGCTTTTGCTTGGTTTGGTGGTTCAGGCGGTACAATCGTCCTAATTATTGCAATCTTGTTATTCTCCAAACGAGCAGATTATTTAACAGTCGGTAAATTATCATTAGGACCTGGAATCTTTAATATCAATGAACCGATTATGTTTGGTTTACCAGTTGTTCTGAATCCAATTATGTTTATTCCATTTGTAATTGCGCCATTAGTTGCTACTACAATTGGCTGGGTTGCAACGTATCTTGGGCTAGTCGCCCCAGTTTCTCAACAAGTCGCATGGGTGACACCGCCGTTGCTATTATCTTTCTTAGCGACAGGTGCCGACTGGCGCGCACCAATTGTAGCGTTGGTATGTATGGTAGTCACTTTCTTGATTTGGACACCGTTTGTTATCGCTGCTAACAAAATGGATCCTGCATTAGGCGAAAGTGAGCAATAGGCAATAAAAACAGCAATTACTTGTATAGAAAGGAGCAAGCGGCATGATTTCGATTGCAAGTGCAATGAAGCAAGAGGAAATTATTACTTTATTAGAGGCATATCAAGGGGAAAATGAAACATTTACTTTTAAAGAAAAGAATGGTATTAAGTTATTTTTTGAAGTTGAAGGAGACCCTGAAACTGCTGCACAAGTTGCAAAACAGCTGATTAAGGAACAACCTTGGGGTAGCGTTTTATACTTCCAAGCAACGGTAGTCTAAAAAGATAGGATGGATGAAAATGATTAGAAATGGATTATTTTTATGTAGTATTGGCTTCTTGATTGTTTTGTATTCGTTGAATCCCAGCTCCTTAAACTATGATTTATTAAGTCTGACAACGGGGATTTTTTTCATTGGACTTGGTGGTTACCTGTTTTTTAAAGGAAAAAAAGTTGCTGAAGAAGAGGCGACAAAGGATGAGGTGAAACGGTAATGGAAATTACGAAAACATTAACTATTTCAGCAGATGAATTTTACACGCAATTAATGAATTCTGTTATTTTTGATATCCGTAAGCAAACAGGCAAAACTCTTACAAGAAAGCAGTTGCGTAAGTTTGAATACATCAAAGAATATAGTAAAAATAGTCGCGCGAAAATAGTTATTGAAGAAGCTGTAGAAAATAAGACCTATCAATTTCGAACATCCACAACTAAAAATGATTTCTCGGTGCGGTATGAGCTCCAGCCAATTGATGAAAAAAGCTGTGAACTGTGTTATACAGAAACAATGGTTTCTTATGGGGCGTTACAAAAACTGAATGATGCAGTATTAGGTATCTTTTTAAGTTATTTTAAAAAGAAACAGTTTTATAAAATGCTTAAAATGATGGAAACTGCTTAAAGGGAAAAAGTGGCTTTTGTCCAGTTGATTCTCTTCAGCTTTAGAAAGTGAGCGATGAGTCGTTTCGACTTATCGCTCACTTTTTTTTGTTGCCCTATTATTTTGGAAACGCACACAAAAAAGCTGTGTGTAATCGTTTTATTTTTAGTGTGTACACGCTTTCTATGTCAAGAAACGTTGTCATATCAAGGTTTTCGATGTGTTAAAACTTGGCACACTTCTTGCTTATATAAAGGTGTAAAGCAAAACAAAGAGAATTTAGGAGATGAAGGAAAATGGCAAAAAAAACAATTATGTTAGTTTGTTCCGCAGGAATGAGCACAAGTTTATTAGTAACAAAAATGCAAAAAGCAGCAGAAGATCGCGGCATGGAAGCAGATATCTTTGCAGTATCGGCTTCTGAAGCTGATACAAACTTGGAAAATAAAGAGGTAAATGTTTTATTATTAGGCCCACAAGTTCGTTTCATGAAAGGGCAATTTGAACAAAAATTACAACCAAAAGGAATTCCTTTAGATGTAATTAACATGGCAGACTATGGCATGATGAATGGCGAAAAAGTTTTAGATCAAGCAATTTCATTAATGGGATCATCAAACTAGAGCAGAAAATGGGGTAGAGGTAATGGACGGACAACAGAACTTAGAAGCAATCATGGGTTTAATCATGTATGGCGGAAATGCTAAAAGCGATGCAATGGAAGCGATTGCCGCAGCAAAATCGGGGGATTTTGAATTAGCAGACAAAAAAATTGCAGATGCAGAAGAATCACTTGTACATGCACATCATTCGCAAACAGGAATGTTAACAGAAGAAGCAAAAGGCAATAACATGCAAGTAACATTGTTAACAGTGCACAGTCAAGATCATTTAATGACTGCGATTGCATTTACAGATTTAGCAAAAGAAATTATCGATCTTTATCGCCGTATTGATAACGAGTAATCTCGTTGTCAATGCGTCTTATAAGAAAAACGCGCTTGAGAAAGCGTTAATTAGGAGGAATAACAATGGACGGATTTGTTCAATGGATGGAGAAACACTTTATGCCGAAAGCGTCAGTAATCGCAGCGCAACGGCACTTGGTAGCAATTCGTGACGCGTTTGTCGTAACGATGCCATTAATGATTTTAGGGGCTTTGGCGGTATTAATTAATAATATTCCAATTCCAGGATATGAGGACTTTTTAAACAAAATTTTCCCAATGATGTATAACGATGCACCAATTTGGAAAAGCTTTGGTGGCAACATTTGGAACGGTACATTCGCAATCTTTGCCGTTTTAGTAGCCTTTTTAGTAGCACACAATTTAGTTAAATCTTATGGAAAAGACGGCATTGCAGCCGGTACAGTTTCTGTAGCTTCATTCTTCGCAGTTGGCGGCTTAGAAGGCATGGGCGCAACTGGATTATTTATTGCTTTGATTATTGCACTTATTTCAGGAGAACTATTCCAACGTTTATCTGGCAATCCTAAATTAGTTATCAAAATGCCTGATGGTGTACCACCAGCAGTAGCAAAATCATTTGCGGCATTATTACCAGCAATGATTACAATCAGTTTATTTAGTTTAATCACATCAATTCTATTTGCTTTAGGAATTGACAATATCGTTATTTCATTCTACGAAGCAGTTCAACAACCATTTATGGGACTTGCAAACAGCTACCCATCAGCATTATTGTTAGCTTTCATTACACCATTCTTGTGGTTCTTTGGTTTACATGGTGCCAACATGGTTGACCCATTAATGCAAACAATCAACGTACCAGCGATTGATGCGAACATTAAAGCTTTAGAAGCAGGTAAAGCAATTCCTTATATTGTAAACAAACCTTTCTTTGATTCATTTGTAAACTTAGGTGGAACAGGGGCAACATTAGGTCTGTTAATTGCTATCTTTATCGTAGGTCGTCGTAACAAACCATACAAAGTCATTACAAACTTAAGTTTAGCACCAGGACTATTTAATATTAATGAACCAGTCATGTTCGGTTTACCAATTGTTTTAAACCCAATCATGTTTATCCCATTTATTTTAGTCCCAATGGTTCTTGTAACTGTTGCGTATGTGGCGACAGCAACTGGTTTAGTACCAGCTGCAACCTTTATGCCACCTTGGGTAACACCACCAATTATTGGCGGATTTTTAGCAACGAAGAGTATCGCCGGCGGAGTTTTAGCAGCTGTTAACTTATTGATTTCTATTTTGATCTACATGCCTTTCGTAAAAGTAGCAACAGATCAATACTTGAAACAAGAAGCAGCCGCAGAAGCAGCTGAGTAAAAAATCGAAGGATTGAATCGTCCGGACTCTTACGGAGGGTTCAATCCTTTTTTTAATGATTAAATCGTAAAGGAGCAAATAACATGAAATATCAATTTCCAGAAAATTTTTGGTGGGGTTCTGCAGCCAGCGGTCCTCAAACAGAAGGCGTTTTTGAAGGTGATGGTAAAGGTCAAAATATTTGGGATTTTTGGTATCAAGAAGCGCCAGAAAAATTCTTTCAACAAGTCGGTCCAGATAAGACCTCACAATTTTATAAAAAATACCAAGAAGATATTCAGTTAATGAAAGAAACGGGACATAACTCTTTTCGAACATCCATTCAATGGAGCCGTTTAATTCCAGATCCTACAACAGGGAAAGTCAATCAAACAGCAGTTGATTTTTATAATCAAGTGATTGATGATTTATTAGAACACGGGATTGAGCCCTTTATGAACTTGTATCATTTTGATATGCCGATGGTACTTCAAGAAAAAGGCGGTTGGGAAAGCCGTGAAGTGGTTGATTTGTATGTCGACTTTGCCAAAACCTGTTTTGAATTGTTTGGCGATCGCGTGAAAAAATGGTTTACGCACAATGAACCAATTGTACCAGTTGAAGGTGGTTATCTCTATGGCTGGCATTATCCTGATAAAGTGAATCTAAAAGAAGGGATTCAAGTACTCTATCATGAAGCTTTAGCTAGTGCCAAAGCGATTGCCGTTTATCATTCTATGAACTTATCAGGTGAAATTGGCATTATTTTAAACTTAACGCCGACTTATCCTCGTGATGAGCACAATGAAGCCGATGTAAATGCGGCTAAATTTGTCGATGGTTTCTTTAACCGTTCGTTTTTAGACCCGGCTGTTAAAGGTCATTTTCCAGAAGATATGGTTGCCTGGGCGAAAGCAAATGACTTGTTGCCAGAAACAACGTCAGAAGATTTAGCAATAATTGCTGAAAATACTGTGGACTTATTAGGAGTAAACTACTATCAACCACGTCGTGCCAAAGCAAAAGAAACACCTGTTGAAACACGACCAGAAGGCTTACTTCCAGAAGATTTTTATGATGTCTACGATATGCCTGGCAAAAAAATGAATCCTTACCGTGGCTGGGAAATCTACGAAAAAGGCATTTATGATACATTAATGAATTTAAAAGAAAATTATGGCAACATTCGCTGCTACATTTCAGAAAATGGCATGGGCGTAGAAGGAGAAGAACGCTTTGTCAATGAACAAGGAGTCATTGAAGATGATTATCGGATTGAATTCGTGCAAGATCACTTGAAATGGGTGCATCAAGCGATTCAAGAAGGTAGTAATGTTCAAGGATATCATATGTGGACGTGTATGGATAACTGGTCTTGGCTTAATGCCTATAAAAATCGTTACGGCTTCATCGCTGTGGATTTAGATGATGATGCGAAACGGACCATTAAGAAAAGCGGTCGTTGGTTCAAAGAAATGACAGCAAATAACGGCTTTTAGAAAGAGAACTGTTTCTGTGATAAAATGAATTGATACAATGTGCGAGGAGGAAAGAAAATGACAACTAAAAGAGTCAAAAAAATGGGCAAAGAAGAAATGAAAGAGATGTTTGATCTTGTCATCTATGCTTTTAATCAGGAACCCACGGCGGAACGCCAAGAACGTTTTGAAAAATTGTTGTCACATACGCAAAGCTATGGCTTCCTAATTGATGAGCAATTAACAAGTCAAGTGATGGCGACACCTTTTCAAGTGAATTTCCATGGTGTCCGCTATCCCATGGCTGGAATTGGCTATGTGGCTTCTTATCCAGAATATCGTGGTGAAGGCGGCATCTCTGCTATTATGAAAGAAATGTTGGCTGATTTAGCGAAACAAAAGGTTGCCCTTTCTTACTTAGCACCGTTTTCATATCCATTTTATCGTCAATATGGTTATGAACAAACATTTGAACAAGCAGAGTATACAATTAAAACGGAAGATTGGCCACGTGTTAAACGAGTTCCGGGTACCATTAAACGAGTTTCTTGGGCTGACGGTAAAGAGGTCATTAAAGACGTATACCTTGAAAATCAAAGAGCGCACTCTGGTGGTGTGATCCGTGAAACTTGGTGGCTGGATTATACGCTGAATCGTGCAAGTAAACCAAATAATCAAGCGATTTATTATTCGCCAGAAGGGAAAGCAGAAGGCTATGTGATTTATCGGATAGCTGCTGGCACCTTTGAAATTGTAGAATGGAACTATTTAACTAATACAGCTTTTAAAGCTTTAGCTGGGTTTATTGGCTCACATAGTGGTTCCGTTCAATCGTTCCATTGGATTAATGGTTTTGCTGGAAAAGATTTAAATGATTTAATGCCAACGCCAGCAGCTTCTGTAAAAATTTTACCTTACATGATGGCAAGAATCGTTGAGTTACAAACATTTCTGGAAAAGTATCCATTTCAATCAGGAGAAAAAGAAACGTATTCTTTAGAGATTGAAGATTCCTATGGGCCATGGAATGAAGGTATTTGGACAATGACAATTGATGAACAAGGAAAAGCGACAGTGACTAAAGGTGCTGTGGAAAAAGAAGGGACTGCTGCTTTGAAAGCAGATATCCAAACGTGGACGCAACTATTCTTGGGCTATCGTTCAGCAGAGACGTTATCTTTTTATGAACGCTTGCAAGGAGACGCAACGACAGCTCAACGTTTAGGCCAACGTTTAGTCAAAGGCATGCCAATTTTAGAAGATTATTTTTAAAAGTGTGTTTATTCGCAAAAAATGACAGAACCTACTATAATAAAAATGTAAAAAGAATTATTTTAGAAAGGTGATGGGGACAATGGCGAAAACGAAACAAGAAAAAGTTGCACGCAATAATAAAATTGGGCAATATATAGCTATTGCGACAGGACTTTATTATTTAGGAAAAATGATTCTTGATCGGCGGCAAAAAAAATAATAGATAAAAGAACGACGTGTTTCACTGAAAGAAAGTATCTCGCATAATTGTTTATGCGGGATACTTTCTTTTTGTCTATTGACAGATGTAGTGAAGACTTCTAAAATTAAAACAGATTGTTCTCGTAGCTCAGTAGGATAGAGCAACCGCCTCCTAAGCGGTAGGTCGCTGGTTCAATTCCAGTCGGGAACGTAAAAAACACCTTCCAAATGTTTATTTGATAGGTGTTTTGTTTTATTTGTGCCAAAAATGTGCCAAATGGTTAATTACTTTTATAGATTTTATCGAATACAGAATCAATCATTTCATCATTCTTGTTATCTAGCTCTTTTATAATGTGTAAGTAAGTAGTTATCGTTGTATCTAAACTTGAATGCCCTAGCCTTTTAGATACATATATAGTATCACAACCTTGATACAATAGAACTGAAGCATGCGTATGACGTAAACCGTGTAAGGTGAATTTTTTTGTTACACCTATTTCAGATAGTTTTTTTCTCAAGTATTTAGTTACTGCGTTATTAGAAATAAGCCCGTTTTGAGAATTGTAAAAGATAAATTGTTCAGGGTTTTGTACCTCTAGTTTATCAAACAATTCTTTTTGAGCTTTCTTGTATTCTTTTAGTAATTGAGCAGTATGAAAATCAATTTTTATTTTACGTACAGAACTTTCGTTTTTAGTTTTTCCCCAGCAATTCATTTTGTAATTCCACGTTTTATGAATATCGATTATTTCATCCTCGAAATTTATATCGTTCCAAGTTGTTCCTAGTAACTCTGCAAAACGCATACCTGTAGCACCAGCTACCACAACCATAATTGGCGATGCGTAGTGTGGGTCAATTCCTTTTTCAGTTAATTCCATTAACCGCTTAAAATCCCCGTAATCTAAAAATTTATCATTTTTGATTTTATCTGATTCTTTACCTTTAATTACAGCTTTTCTAGTTGGATCAAATAGAATAAGTCCTTCCTCAACTGCATCTTTAAGCGATGCTCTGATATGGTTGTTAAATTTGATGACTGTTGACTTCATATGCTCTTCGGCAAACTTATTTAAATATCGTTGGTACAATGGGCGGGTAAGTTGTGAAAGAATTATATTTGGCATATATCTTTCTATATTGTTGAGTGTATCTTTGTATTTTCTGTATGTTATTTCAGAAACGACATCTTTTTTATATAGATTCATCCAATCTTTAAAGTATTCAGACAATAAGATATTTTGTTTATCACCTTGAAGCCCCTTTTTTAAATTATATTCAATTTCATCAGCTGCTTCTTTGGCTTCTCGTTTAGTTTTAAACCCGCTTTTTCTTAATTTGCTATGCGTGCCATCTTGTTTTTTATAAGATATTTCGTATTGCCAAGAATTTCCCCGCTTTATAAATCTAGCCATTGCCTATTCCTCCTGTTTTCTGGTAAAATAGGCATAGCAAATAGGCCTATTTTAGGTTTGTTTTTATAGTTGTGTCATCTCAAACTTTGGACAGGGAGAGATGGCGCTTTTTTTATTGCAATAATTCACGTTTTTTTATTTCAAATTCTTGTTCTGTAATAATGCCATCATCTAATAAGGCTTTAAATTTTCTTATCTCGTCTGCAGAAGATAATACAGTGTTATCTTTATTGTTTGAAATAGTTTTTAGTATTTGATCCAGTTTTGCAATTAATTCGTTGTATCTATCCATTAAACTTTTACCAATCATAGAATCAGTTTTTGTTTCAGTTGTAATTAACATATATTTTACTGTCTGATTATTAGGAAGATGTAACATAACTCCTAATTGCTTAATGGAAGTAAATTCTTTTCCACCTGTTCCAGCACCAACTAAAGCCCCAATAGGGCCAGCTAAAACGCCGCCAACTACTGCACGAGTTATCCCGTGATGTTTTTTTATATTACCACCGACAAAAATGTCTGTGTAATTAATCAAATCATCATAGTTGATAACTTGTTGTTTTCTTGATTCAGAAATACTTTTTGGGATAAATATTTTTCTGTCTGAATCATTAAAATAAATGCCGCCTATTACAATATCATGATTATTTTTAAAATATTCTTTTATTTGCTTTTCTTCGGCTTTCTTTACCTTTTTTTCTTCTTTATTTCCAAATAAAAACATACTATATTCCCCCTTATTTCACTCGCAGGTACATATTAGGATAATATGTGGTATTTCCGTTGTTTAGTTCCTCTAGCTGTTCTACCGATAAACCATGACGTTCTGCAAATTGTTTTCCCGTTTCCCCATCTCGCAACTGATCATAAACTTCTTGTTCTTGATTATTTTCAGATTGAATTTGTGACTCTTGGCCGTTAGCTACAACCGGTTGCTCATCCTGATCTTGTGTAGGGACGGAGGGTTGTTGACCTTGATTATTTCTTTCTATTAATTGTTCCATCGTAATATTGCCAAGATAACTATAGATCTGTCCGCCAGCAGTTAAAGTGCCATCTGCATTTTTCACTAATGTTCTTGCAGTGTTATTCAAAATATATGACATTGTTTGATTACCATTCGCATCAACAGAAAAACTCAAATTTTGGAGCGGAACATTTGGTTGATTAGTGCTAGTCAGTGTTCCGTCAGCATTTATAAAAAATAGATTATCGCTTTGAGGAATACCCCAACCCCCGACAAAATCACCTAAGCTCACTTGTGTTTGCGTTTCATCCTCAACAAATGAAGTGGAAACGCTAGATGTTTCAACTGTTGAACTTGATTCTTTCTCTTTAGTTTTACTAGATGAAACGATTGTAGTAGATGTAACAGTTGTGGATGATTCTTTTGTTTTTACTTCTTTTTTCGTTTCGGAAGAACACCCGGCCAACATTATTAAAGACAAACCTAACAAAATCATCTTTTTCATTTGCAATCTTTCCTTTCGTTTTCACAAGCTCATTTTTACATAGTTTATTAATTTTGATGGATCATAATTATATCTAAATTGATTTATTGCTGTTCTAGCTAAACTTTGATTTAACAAAATAAATTTTGTTAAGAAATCGTATAATCTAACATAAAGTGCAGCTGCACTCATTTCAAACTCATCACAAATTTGATAAAAAGACATTCGCTTTCTAAAACATTCTTTTAGAGCTTCGTTATTAATCAAAGCAAGTGATGCAAAAATATTAGCTCGCAATTCTTTTGGTGCATCTTCATCACTATATCCTTTTCCTGACAACAAGTCTGAAAAACTTTGAGACTTACAATCCTTATTCATATCAAAAAAATAATGTGCAGATTCATGAAGTATTGAAAAATTTTGTCTTCCTTTAACCATTGTTGAATTATAGGATATTCCACACTGATCATGTAATCTGATTATATTACCAGAAAATATTTTTCTTGAAACTTCTCCAAATTTATAAGGAATAATATCAACATTTTCTACGTCAATCATGTAATCTCTGTAGTGTTTCCATCGTAATTCTTTTAGTTCTATTCCGTAATAATTTGCTACCTTTTCTATGATAATATATGCCTGGTCATGATATTCAAAATAAGTATCGTAGTCTAAATTCATAAGCTTTCATCCAATCATTTGTTTTTAAGTCTTGACTTCATAAATTCTAAATACTCTTTCAGCTCTTCTCTAAGTTGATTTTTTTCTGATTCTGTCAAATCTTCGGTATTTACGCGGAAGAATGTTGCGATTTCATCTTCTTCTATATTATCAGGGTTTGGATTTTCAGTACGACCTAATAAATAATCTACAGAAACATTGAAATAATTGGCTACAGCTTCAAGTTTATCCGAAGACGGTGTTCGCTTATTCCATTGATAAATAGTATTTCGTCCAATATTTATTTCTTCTTCAAGCTGATAAATAGATAAATTTCTATCTTTTGCCAGTTTTTTTATACGTTCCAAAAGGTTCATATCAAAGCATTCTCCTTCTAGTTACGTGTTATTTACAAAAAAAGTTAGTAAAATCGTTTGACATTTACAATATTTGTTAGTAATATAATCACGTAAGCTAATTTATTAGCTAATAAGTTCTCAAATAAAACCTATAAACAAAACTTAAAAATCGTTGGGGAACGGTAAAAGTATTGATTTACAAGGCTTTTAAAGTCTTATTTAGCTATGGGTATATTTTACAATATGTGTTAGAAAGTGTCAACGTATTTTACTAAATTAGCTAATTTTTTAGCTTACAAATTAAAAATAAAAGGAAGTGAACAATAAATATGTCACAAGATTTAGCAATTGACGTAAGAGCAGCTCTAATTCGTGCAGGAAAAAACCAATCTTGGTTAGCGAAACAACTAGGGATTTCAAGCCCATACTTATCAGATATCCTTCATGGTCGCAGACGTTCAGAAGAACAAGTTCAAAAAATCAAAAAAATCTTAAATATAAAGTGAGGTGTTTAGTTATATGTCTCAAGCACAATACTTAGAAGCTAAAATTCCAGTACCTTCAGATTACGTTATTATCTCTAAAATTGAATATGAAGAATTAAAAAAAGCTGATGAGACAGGAAACTGGATGACGTTAAAAGAGGTATTAGATAGGGTAAATCGTGGATATGAATGGTTTACGAGTAATGTATTGAAAAATCCCAGATATAGAAAAATATTAGATGTAGATAAAAATAAAGATGGTTTTGTTTATTATCCAGGGGACGGTCGCGATACTTATCTTTTTCAGAGAAGAAAAATGCTTGAATTTTTAGATGAAAATTTTGCAGATATTTTAAAGAAAGGAAGTAATTAAAAATGAACAATTTAGTAATTATGAAAGATCAACAAGCAGTAACAAGTAGTTTACAAGTTGCTGAAACTTTCGGAAAAGAACACAGAGCTGTTTTAAAAGCAATTGATGATTTGAAAGAGGGGCTTGCACAAAAATATGCAGACCTATTTTGTGAAGACACTTATATTCATCCGCAAAACAAACAGGCTTACCGTGTTGTTTATATGAATCGAGATGGATTTACGCTAGCAGTATTAGGTTTTAATAACTCTCAAAAAGTGTTGGAATTCAAACTGAAATATATTGAGGCTTTTAATCAAATGGAAAAAGAAATTCAACAGCCTAAATTACCAACCTCAAAGCGAGAATTAGCTTTACTAGCTTTATCAGCAAATGAAGAAACAAATGAGCGTGTAGATGTAATTGAAAAAGAAGTAGCCGACTTAAAAGACAATCAAAAAATCGGTGCAGATGATTATGGCTACTTATCACGTCGAGTTCATCAACGAGTAGCAGAAGTTGCAAGAGGATTTGGGAAAATCACAAAGGAACAGCGTGGCAAGCTTTACAAAGATATTAATTCAGGTATTAAGCAAATCACAGGGGTGGGTACTCGATCACAATTAAGAGAAAAACATTATCCAATCGTAATTGAATATATTAACGACTGGGAGCCGTCCACAGCCACAAAAACAGTTGTAAGACAAATGAGTTTTGACTTAAACGACATAGCATAGGGAGAATATTATGGCTTATACAACTGAACAAGAAAGCTGGATACTCAACCAAATCAAAAAAGAGCGTAAACAACTACAAGACGATAGAGCAGCGCTTAGACAATCAGAACAACTGACCGAAGGAAAAGGCTATCAAATTGAAAAAGAACTCGAATTTTTAAGATACTTAGAGATTCAAAATAGAATGCATATTTAAGGAGAAATGAAATGAGAAAAATTTATAACTTAAGAAGAATTGCAGTATTGCTAATCGTATTCGGACTAGGACTGTTAGTAGGCGGAAATTTTAATCCGATTATCCAAAATGTATATATCGGCTTATTCATCATTTGGACACTGTTTTATGATCTGGCACTTGAAGATAGAGAGGTTAAGAAATGACAAGAAAAGACAAATTAGAACAAACGAAAAAACTTGCTGATTTATGGTATCAGCAACAGAAAAATAAAATATACATTGCGCAACAAAAAGAGCGCAGAGGTGTCGCATGACGACAAAAAAGCGACTTAAGCCGGCAAGCAATAAGTCGCATACAAAAATTATACAAGAAAAATTATATCACAGAAACGAGGTCTTGTGAATGAATCGTAGTGAAGCAGATGCGCTAGATCAATTTTTAACAGAGCCGTTAGAAGAATTACAGAAAATCGAACCAGAATGGGAGTATGACGAGGAGGAAGATAGCCGTGGCAACACTTTATGAACTTAGCAACGATTATTTAAAAGTTTTGTCATTAGCTGAAGAGCTTGATGATGGAACATTAAAAGATACGTTAGATAGTATTAGCGATTCAATCGATTTAAAAGTAGAAAACACAGCAAAAGTAGTTAAAGAACTTGAAAGCAACATATCTATTGTTGAAAAAGAAATCAAACGGCTACAGTCACGAAAAACAACGCTTTCTAACAATGTAAAGAACCTAAAAGGATATCTGCAAGATGAAATGGAAAAGGTAGGCAAAACGAAAATCAAGGGCGAATTATTCAATGTAGGAATTCAAAACAATCCAGTTTCTGTGAATATTATAGACGAAAAATTAATTCCTATTGGCTTTTTAATTCCTCAACCTCCCAAAGTTGATAAAACAGCTTTGAAAGAAGAATTGAAACATGGGGAAATCAAAGGTGCAGAATTAGTTCAAACTAAGAGTTTGAGAATTAGATAGGAGGTTTCAATATGGAAATAAAAAAGGCTAAACGCGAAAAAATAAAAGTTCCTATCATGATAACTGGCGCAAGTGGTAGTGGAAAAACAGTAAGTGCATTGTTTATTGCTAAAGGAATTATTGAAAAAATGCATTCAGACTTATCAGAACAAGAACAATGGGAAAAAATAGGTGTCATTGACACTGAGCACAAACGATCGTTGTTATATGCTGATTCAACCATTGGAAATGTCGACATAGGGGAATTTTTGCATATTGATTTTGAAGCACCATTTACTGTACAGCGATATATACAGGCTTTTAATTTATTCAAACAAGCTGGGGTTGAGGTGGTGATAGTCGATTCTCTAACACATGCTTGGAGTGGTGAAGGTGGCATTTTAGAACAAGTAGAAAACCATCAGAGAGGCAACTCTAAAAATCAAATGTTGGCTTGGAATAAAGTAAAACCATTAGAGAAAGAATTTCTTAAGTTAGTAACAGGAAATTCAATGTATGTGATTGGAACGTCTAGAAGTAAGCAAGCCTACGACATGGAAAAAAATGAACAAGGTAAAACACAAGTAGTAAAACTAGGGTTGAAACCTGATCAAAAAGATAGTTTGGAATATGAATTTGCTATCGCTTTACGTATTGATCAGGACCACATAGCAGAAGCTACCAAAGATAACTCAAATATGTTTAATATGCCTTTTAAAATAACAAAAGAAGTAGGCGAAAAAATATATGAATGGAGTAGCGAAGGAATAGATTTAGAAAAATTAAAAGATGAATTAATTAGTAGTATTACAGAACTTGCTACACAATCTGAAAATCATGAAAATATGTTTAAAGAGTTGCACAGCAAGATTAACAACGTACCTTTAAAAAACGTAAAAACTAAAGTTCTTGAGCGTATGAAAGAAATGTTAGAAAAGATTGAAGTTCCTAGTGTGAAACAACAAAGTGAAAACGAACTCGATGAAGAACAAACAGAATTATTTGACGAGGCAAATCCTCCTATTGCAAATGATTTTGAAAAGAAGTGATTGAATGATTGGGAAAATCATAAAACATAAAGGGAATATGGTGGCCATCGAATTTGAGGATGAAATAAATTCAAATTTTCTCGAACTTCTGGCTAATAACGATGATAATTTAGCAAAAGTTGAATTCTTAGATAATCGACAGATGTCTCAAAAACAGAATGCACTTTCTCACGTTCTAATAGCCGATGTAGCACGTTGGAGCTATGACGAACCTAAATGGATTGAAAGTGTCTTGAAATACTACTACGAAGCTAAGAGTGGTGTTTATTTTGAACATAGTAGAGCTACCAAGAATGAAGCGACTGAGTGGATCGGTTTCTTAATTGAGTTCATTTTGAAAAACGATATACCACTTGAAAAAAGATACCAATACTTGCTTGAAAATAACAAATGGTTTTATTACTGCCTGAAATATCGTAAGTGCTGTATTTGTGGTAAACATGCTGACGTTTGTCACATTGAGGTTGTTGGTATGGGGCGTAATCGTAAAAAGATTAATCATGAGACATTCACATTTTATGCTGGTTGCCGTCAACACCATCAAGAGGAACACCAAATAGGCACTAAGAACTTCTTGAATAAGTATAAAATTAAACCAGTGAAATTGAATACGGATGAACGTAAAAAATTAAACATAGGGGGATAACAAATGGAGAGAGCGTTTAAAGGTATTTGGATCCCTAAAAACGTTTGGCTTGATGATGAATTAAGCTGGATAGAAAAATTTTTGATAGTTGAGATTGATAGTTTAGACAATGAAAATGGCTGTTTTGCTAGCAATGAATACTTTTCAAATTTCTTTGGTCTTAGTAAAGATAGGGTTTCTAAACTTATATCTGGATTAAAAGAAAAAGGCTACATTGACGTAAGCTATCAGTACAAATCAGGGACAAAATCAATAGAGAGACGTGTAGTTAAAATTACCGATAGGTATAGGCGAAAACAACTAGAGGGTATAGGTGAAAATAACTATAGGGGTATAGGCGAAAACGCCAAAGATAATAATACATTATTTAATAATACAGAGAATAATACATTTAATAAAAAGAATAGTGTTGAGCCAAGCTCAACCATGTCCGAATTATTCGAAAAAATTTGGCAAACTTATCCCAAGAAAACCAACAAGAAAAAAGCTAAAGAGCAATTTTTAAAGAAATTTAAGTCAGAAGAAGATTTGGACCAGTTCCAAAAAGGATATAAAGATTACCTTAAGTATATCAAATTAAACGACTGGTATCATCCACAAGAATTGTTCCGCTGGATACGTGATGAACGTTTTAACGATGAATACGACTTGTCTGAAACGACAACGCAAGCAAGATATACGAATCCTCCAGTTAGACAAGAGCAATTACCAGATTGGGTAAATGAACCAAAACAAGAAGAGGAAAAACTATCACCAGAAAAGCAAGCTGAACTTGATAGGCAAATAAAAGAGTTCATGGAGGGGAAATGATGAAGCCAAATAAATTATTAAAGCATTTGAAAAGAGCTGTCTGCAATAGAGAGACTAGACCTATTTTACAATGTGTGCATTATGATTCTGACGGAAGTTTAACTGCTACAGATTCACATAGACTTTTATATATTAAAGATTTTCATGAACACAAAGAAACATTTAATCAAGACATTAAAACCCTAGAGATAAAGCATGAAAATTATCCTGATGTATCAAGATTAATTCCAGATAAAAACATAGCAAATTTAAAAATCAAAGTAAGTCTAGCTGTTTTGTTAAGAGTTGCAAAATCTTTAAAGACACCAACAGATGAAGTTATCAAGTTGGAAATCACAGGAAATGAAATAACTTTAACAAATCAAAATGATGAAGTTTATTATGGCAAACCAGTCAAAGTTAAAATTGGGGCAGAAATAAAAGGTGAATCAATGACAATTTCTTTTTTAGTCAAATATATCATTGAAGCATGTGAATTTTTGTTGGATGCCAAAGAAATGTATGCGTTAGATACAGTTGACATTTATTTATTTTCAGCTATACGACCAATTGTTATGGAAATTGAAGATGGGAAATATATGTATTTAGTAACACCAGTTAGAAATTTTTAGGAGAATGAGGAAATGAATGAATTAGTTAAATTAATTGAGAAATGGGCAAGAGAAAAAAATCTAGATATCGCAGATCCTGAGAAACAAATGCTAAAAGTGGTTGAAGAAGTCGGAGAAGTCGCAGCAGCATTAGCAAGAAATAATAAAAATGATTTAAGGGATGGTATCGGTGATGTTGTTGTGACACTAGTTATTCTCGCTATGCAAAATGATATGGATTTATATGAATGTCTGAACCAAGCGTATAACGAGATTAAAGATCGTAAGGGAAAAAATGTCAACGGTGTGTTCGTTAAGGAGAGTGATTTGAATGATAAATAATGTGGTATTAATCGGAAGGCTGACGAAAGATATAGATTTACGCTACACCGCAAGTGGTTCTGCAGTTGGAAGCTTTACTCTTGCTGTGAACCGTAACTTTACGAATCAAAATGGTGACCGTGAAGCAGACTTTATCAACTGTGTGATTTGGCGTAAGCCTGCTGAAACAATGGCTAATTATGCTCGCAAAGGAACATTATTAGGAGTTGTTGGAAGAATTCAAACTCGTAATTATGACAACCAACAAGGCCAACGTGTCTATGTGACTGAAGTTGTTTGCGAGAGTTTCCAATTATTAGAGCCAAAAAGCGCCAATGAGAATAGAAATAGCATTCAGAGTTCACAGAATAGCGTTACAGGCGTTCAAAATAATTTCGAGAGTAATTATGCCACGAATCAAAACAAAGGCTTAAATCAGCAAAATAACAGCCAACAAATGTCGTTTGGTGGAGATGTAGATCCGTTCGCAGGCGCAGGTAATTCAATCGACATTAGCGATGATGATCTGCCTTTTTAGGAGGTTAAAAAATGAACAGTGTAATTTTTGAAGATATAGCACGTATTCAAGCTAAAAAAAAGCAAAAGCGAAAAAAAATGCTTAAGTTAATGAATGAAAACCCAGATTGGTATAGACATCCAAAAAGCATGGTCTATCGTCAAATTAAAATGCTTGGTAGGGATATTGGTGAGCAAACAATGGATAAATCTAAACCAATCAGCTCAATTGATAAAGACAAGTTCACCATTCAAGAATATTTGTATTTGCAGTGGGTTGGTTATTCAGTGAATGCAATCATAGAAGCGTTAGGAATGCCTAGAAACAAATTCTGGGAATATAAAGCTGAACATTTAAATTAGATTTATGAAATGAAAGTGAGTGTTCATTTTGCTGGAGATTTATTACACGCCAACATCCGCTATTATTGCGGATGCATTGGCTAAAACATATGAAGTCGTTTCTTTAGAAACAGCTAGAAATATTGCCAAGAAATTTAAGGCTAGTTTAAAGCAGAAAACGGACCTTTATGTTATTGAAAGTATTTTGATTGATGCTGGTTATAAAAAAGAGCCAGTGAATTTATAGAAGGGAGTGGAGGTTTGGTCGACCACAAAGAATTCTTTACTCCTTTGAAATTATGAAAAGAATTTTAAACTATCCAGGTAGTAAATGGCGAATGTCTGATTTGATAATTAGTCAGATGCCTAAGCATAAAGCATATTTAGAACCATTCATGGGTAGTCTGGCTGTTTTTCTAAACAAACCAAGAGTAACTCTTGAAACAATAAATGATATCGACTCACGATTAGTCAACTTATTCAGAGTGATGAGAGATGATCCTGAAAAGCTTCAGTATCTCATTTATCACACTCTCTATTCTAGAGAAGAATTCATGAAATCAAATGAAATCTCAAGTGATCCTATTGAAGATGCTAGACGAATGGCCGTCCGTTTATGGTTTAGCGTTGGTGGTAAAACTGTCACAATGCCTGGATTTAGAAAAAATATAAGTTGGAATGGGCCATATACCGCTTATGAATGGACGGATATGTATAGCAGAATCGGCTATGCAGCCGCTAGATTGAAAAATGCTCAAATTGAATGTAAAGATGGGATTCAATTGATTAAAGAACATAATGATCCAGACACTTTGATTTATTGTGGTCCTCCCTATATCGCATCAAGCTTGGTCAGTGATCATTATGAGAACGGATTTACCAACCATCAACATGAAGAATTATTGACTACTTTAATAAATCATCAGGGGAAAGTGATTTTATCAGGGTATGACAGCGAATTATATAATTCTGTATTGAAAAATTGGAATGTTATCAAGCAACAAACAAAAGTAGGCATTACGACAAAGAAAAAGTCTAATCGTACTGAAGTGTTATGGCTAAATTATGAACCGAATGAACAAATAAATTTATTTTAAAAAAGAAGAAAGGAAAAAAATATGTCATATCCAAATTTTCAGAAAGAAAGTTCTACGTGTGCTAATTGTGGTAACGCATTGTTTAATGATGGAGAATTTACTAATCAATCATATTTAACAATTAGAGACAATTTTATGATAGTTAATTTTTTCCAGTTTGAAGATGGAACAGACAATATGTTTTGTGATGCAAATTGTCTTGCTAGTTTTCTTTCAGCGGAAGAAGTGGAAATATTAGAAAGCGAGTGAAGAAGATGATTCCAAAATTTTTTAAAGCATTAAGAATCGTCATAAGACGTGCTGTT
The DNA here is from genome assembly GCF_040886645.1 of Enterococcus sp. GC34. Taxonomy (NCBI): domain Bacteria; kingdom Bacillati; phylum Bacillota; class Bacilli; order Lactobacillales; family Enterococcaceae; genus Enterococcus; species Enterococcus sp. GC34. Next base: position 64,500 of record NZ_JBFOEF010000007.1, on the reverse strand, counting down.
GTGTTGTTTCAGTATATTACTAGCGAAAAAAACAAACAGATGTCAATAAAAGAACGTTGGAATTGCTATTGGAGGGAACAGAATGAGTAAAAAAGCCGTTTGGTTATCAGATATTGAATTCATTGAGATGCATAGTAGCGATTGGGAAAGATTGGAAAGTGAAGCGTTTGAGGCAGATGAAAGTGTGCAACTGCAGCTCAACGAAAATCAGCAGATTGTGCTGGATTGGTTGAAAAATGACATGTTAGATAACTCAGATTTTTACAACACTTTATACTCTTCTAGGAAATTGTACGTTGTTGGAGAGCCATATAGAAAAGAAAATATAGCATTCATGAAATTAGGAGACAAAGAATTAGCACAAGTTATCCAAGCATTTAGCCAGTGGGCTATTGAACAGGAGGAAGTGTGATGTTTATTGAACTTACAGCGATGGATGGGAACGTTGAGTTTGTAAATGCCAACCACATCAAGCGTATTTGTGAATCTAATATGCCAGGGGTAGGATCAATTATCGAATGGACGCATGCTCCAGCTTGGAATAATAATCCTACGGACTATAACTCCTACTACAAAGAAACTCCGAAAGAAGTATTTAATAAAGTATATTATGCGCGTCATGAAGAAGGACGTTAGCTATTAGATTGGAGGAAGCGGAATGAAACTATATCGATATGAAAGTTCAAAAAATACTGGACCTTGGACAGAAAGTAAAGGACAGGCAAATAAAGAATTCGAAGAGGAAAAAGACTACTTAATGGCCGATGAGCCCGATGAAGACGAAACAGTAAAATTAGTCTCAATTGAGGTACCTGATGATTTGATAGATGAACTAGAAGATGAATCCAAAGAAGTGAAACAGGCCGTATTAATGCATGATCCAGATTGTTTGGACGGAAACCCAAGAGATGATGGCTGGGACTTCGATTATTACGCTGCTTGGTCTGATGATGTTGAGAAACGCAAGGAGGAAGTGAAATGAAAGTAATTGATAAAAACAAAAATAAAGCAGTTGAAGTGGACAGCGTGTCAAATAATGGTGAAATCTACCATGTGTATGATGAAGGGAATCAATATCGGTTATTTAAGGATGAGGTTCAAGTGATAAACCAAGAAACATGTGATCACGAATATGAAGCATATGCATATCAGACTGGACCGTATCCGACAGACATAGAAATGGCAGGACACTGTAAAAAATGCGGTTACGATACTCACGAACAGTTTTAGGAGGAACAGCGATGAATAAACTTAATATTCAAGAAATAAAAACAAGAATAGAACAAACGTTTCCTGAATTAGTTTTAGGATGGGCAAGTGATACTGGCATCCCAAGTATTTATTCAAAACGACTTTGTCGTGTAATAGCCTATACGTATCATGGGAAATGGATATTGAAATCTGAAATAAGTGAATATTCCAATCATATTGCAGCTATTATCAATTTGTTGGAACAATGGGATGGAAAAAAGGAGAATTAGCGATGAATAACCAAAAATTGATTGATGAATTGATATACGAACTAGAAAACGTAAGCAGTAAATCTATAAATAAGGATTTTGAGGATGGGTATAACGGCGGAATAAGACATGCTTTAGAGCTAGTTAAAGAGAAGAAACTAGACGAACCGAAAAAAGTCATATTTTCGCATGAAGAGAAATTTGTGGTGGATTGGCTTGATGGTTTAAAGGGTAGAATTAGTGATAAAAAACTAAGTTCTGGTGCTGCATTCATGGTATTCGTTGGTCAACAGTTAGAATGCTTATATTATAACGAATATACATTGATAACTGACGATGTTGAGGGTTGGCTTTTACATCCAGAAAATAAAGTAAAACTATTGAATGCGATTGATAACGGCTACGAAGTCGAGAAAGAGCAATTGTATTATGTCGATTTTATAAATGATGGAGATGTGCACAAACGATTAATTCTGGATCGTGAGAATGGTAAATACAATATTGTTGACTGGTCAGATAATTTAATTGGATTGGTTCAAGAAATGTTCACTGAACAAGAAATCAAAGCAATTGATGAGCGCTATTGGCCGTTTGCTGTGAAAGTGGATGGTGAATAGATGAAAATTATTGCTAAAGGTCGAGGAACTGGAAAAACAACAGAGCTAGTTAAAGAATCAGCGAGAACAGGTCAGTATATTTTAGCAACGAATAAAGCTCATGTTCAAGCCATTGAACAAATTGCCAAAAAAGTAGGCGTTACTATTCCATATCCTGTTACGGTGGATGAAATTGTAAGAATGGACCGCTTTACATGTGCCAGTTCTATTCAACGAGAGGGATTGCTAGTGGATGAAGCAATTATGGTTTTAAGTAAACTAATTGGCTTAAAAATCACTGGTGCGACTATATCTCTTGAAGGAGAACAACAATGTTAAGTTATCCAGAAGTTTATATTTTAGGCCGTCAAGTCGATGGCGTTTATGTTGAATACCTGCATGGATCAGAGCAAGCCGATTTATTTTTCGATTATACGATTGCTCGTGATGAAAGAAATCATATGAATAAAACCAATATGAAAGATGGCGAATGGAAAATTTTAAAATATGGCAGACCGATAACAGTATTAGGAGATGATGATTAGTTGCGGACGTCAACATTTAACTATATCAAAGATATTTTAGGAGACTATTATAAAACCGATGACTATATTCGGCAACGCGAAGAAGAATTACGCTATCCATTTAGAGAAAGTGATTTGAACAGTGGCATTAAAGGATCACACGGAAATAATGAAGCTGCTGCCAATTTACTTATTACGATTGAACAAGACAGGCGGCTAGCAAGCTTAGAACGGAATAAACGCATTATTGACAAAGTGCTTAGTGAATCGTGTGAAGATACCATCACTATCATTCAAGAACTTCATTTTAAAAAACGGCCTAGATTCACTATGCAAGGATTAATTGATCAAGGGAAAATATTTTGTAGTAGAAGAAAGGCCTTCGAATTACAAAGAATATTTTTTGAAGAAATCGCAAAAGAATTAAATTTAGATATATAATTTGCACTATTTGTGCACTATCGAGGTTATTTCACATGGTAAATTAGTAGTGTGAGAAGTGTAAGGAAATCAAAAATAAATATTATCTCGTTGCTAACACTGATCACACTATCACTCGCAAACTGATACGTTCTCTTATTAGAGGGGAGGTGAAGAGCCTTCTCTTTTTTTCTATAGGTTTGCGAGTGTTTGTTTATAGACTTGCAAATATCCATTGAAATATATTTTTTTATGTTCAATAATATAAAGAGGTATTAAAATGGAGGCTAAAATTATATGATGTGTTTACAGGTGTTTTTTTATTGGTTATTTGCTAAAACGATAAATTATTATACGAGCCTAAATGTCTTAGGTATAACTGGTGGAAATATATTTTTTGATAAAGACGGAACCTTTCAGTGGTCAAGTATAGCAGCGCTAGTCAGTTTTGTTGCAGCATGCTTAACATTTGTAGGAGTTTTCATCAATGTAAGTACTCAAAAGAAAATAGCAAAACAACAAATAGATGCTAATTTAAAGGCAAAGGCAAGAATAGAGTGGATAAGTGGCGTAAGAGATAAAACATCAGAACTTGTTTCTTTGCTGCTTTCGTTACAAAAGGAAAAAACTGTTTTCTATGACCGATGGTTGGAAATTGAAGAGGTATCCGAGCTATTAAAATTATATTTTAATTCAAAAATGAATGAAGAAGTTAATTCGGAAATATATATTGAACAAAATAAAATAATCATTTCTGAGACTGCTACATCTATAGTTTTAAAAGAAAATGACAATATTAATAAACACGCATATATAAAAAAATACATTGAGTGTTTAGTTGAATTGTATAAAGATGACAACTATAAAAAGATTTCTAAGGAAATAAGGTTTTATCATGATTTAATAAATGAATTGTATGAAGACAATTTGGAATATTGGATGTTATATGAGCAGTCAAAATTAGTGGAAATTAAGAACACACCACCAGAAAAATTAGAAGATGAAGATTATAATTACTCGGCTGCAGAGAATAATATTAAACATTATCAAAGAAAAATAAAAGAAATAGAAGTTAGTTTAACAAATTATCAAAAAGCTATTGAATTTTTTACAACAGTTATATCCTTATATTTAAAAATAGAATGGGACAAAGCCAAAGAAGGCCAATAAGAATGATAATAGATCACTCACTGAGTGGTCTATTTTTGTACATAAAATTATACTGGAGGTGAGGTCATGGCAAAGTACACAGAATGGATTTCTGAAGAAGGATTAATAAAAATAGGTGGATGGGCTAAAGACGGCCTCACCGATGAACAGATAGCACAAAATATTGGAATAAGTCGTTCTACGTTAAATGAATGGAAAAAACGATTTCCGGACATTAAGGACACCATAAAAAGAGGCAAAGAAGTTGTAGACCGCCAAGTGGAAAATGCACTGTTTAAAAGTGCAATAGGTTACGAATACACTGAAATTACTAAAGAGTTAACTGACTCAGGCATGAAAGTAACTAAACGAGTAACAAAACAAGTGGCTCCTAACCCAACATCTGCTATTTTCTGGTTAAAAAATAGAAAACCAGATGAATGGAGAGATAAGAAAGAAACAAAAGTTTCTGGTGAAATGTCTGTTAACAATCCTTTTGCTGGTCTGTCTGAGGAAGAATTAAGAAAGTTAGCTGAAGGCGATGGATAAAATCGTTTTAGGCGCGAAGTTAGAATTATCCCGTCGTTATTTTTGGGAATATTGCAAATTAACAGCATCTGACTTTTATAAGCAAGACAGAGAGTACTTAAAAGAGTTATGTGATGACTTGCAAGAATTCATTTATGATAGCGACGATGACGTTCTAGTTATCAACGAACCGCCGAGACACGGGAAATCGAGAACTGCTAGTAAATTCGTAGAATGGTTGTTAGGGAATGACACAAGAAAAAAAATAATGACGGGATCATATAACGAAACGCTATCTACAACATTTTCTAAAAGCGTAAGGAATACTATTCAAGAAATAAAAGCTGATGAAAACAGAGTTGTATTTTCAGATGTATTCCCTGGTGTAGAGATAAAGTCTGGTGATGGAGCCATGAACTTATGGAGTTTGACTGGCGGATATAACAATTATCTAGCAACGTCACCAACTGGCACAGCTACAGGGTTTGGTGCAGACATTATTATCATTGATGATTTAATTAAAAATGCTGAAGAAGCAAATAACGCTATGGTATTAGAGAAACACTGGGAGTGGTTTGTTAATACGATGCTATCTCGTTTAGAAACAGGCGGCAAAATCATCATCATTATGACCAGATGGAATTCTAATGATTTAGCAGGTAAAGCATTAAAAGAATTACCGCAATCAGGTTATAAAGTAAAACATATTAGCATGAAAGCGTACGATGAAGAAACGGATACAATGCTTTGTGAGTCTGTGCTTTCCAAGGAAGAATATTTCCGCAAAAAGAAAACAATGGGTGCAGACATTGCTTCAGCTAACTACCAACAAGAACCAATTGATTTAAAAGGACGACTGTATCAAAAGTTTTCAACTTATGAAACGCGTTCAAATTATATCAAGATTTGGAATTATACAGATACGGCAGATAAAGGGGCTGACAACTTGTGTTCAATTGTTTTTGGTGAGACAGAAGACCATAGAGCAGAAGTATTGGATGTTCTATTTACAAAAGAACCAATGGAACAAACGGAAACAGCGCATGCAGAACAAATTAAAAATAATCAGGTGAACCATGCCCGCATTGAGTCTAACTCTGGTGGGCGTGGTTTTTCTCGTAATTCAGAAAGAATCGTTAAAGAGCGAGGATATCGTGGAGCTTATTACGAGCCATTTCATCAATCGGCAAACAAACAATCACGTATTCTTTCTAATGCAGCACTTGTTGAAAATAACGTGTTTTTCCCTTCTGACTGGAAAATAAGATGGCCAGATTTTTATGAAGCTATGACGACCTACCAAAGAGAGGGAAAAAATAAACATGATGATGCACCAGATGCAGTTACAGGAATTGTAGAAACGTTAGCAAATGATAATAAAGTTCAATTTATCCAATTTTAGGAGGTGGAATGATTGTTTCAAAGTGATTTAACATTGAGTCGATATAAAAGATTACGAACGAAATATTCTACGCAAATAAACGAAGAGCTGTTTGATCCAAATGACTTTATAACAGAGATGAAGCCATTTTTTGATGACAGAGAGCGTAAATACAAAGCTTATACAAGTGAAGAAAATGAGATTGATAGCAGACCTAAACCAAACACAAAAATTATAAAAGTGAATAATAAACTTCACGCTGGCTTATACAACACCATTGTTGATCAAGCAGCTGATCATTTCACAGGTATCCCAGTTAAATGGGATTATGATATTACTGAACAACGGAAGTCCTTAATTCAAAAAACAAAGGATTTATTTTTAGGTAACGTCAGCGCAAAGATAAAAACACCTAAAGAATTCGATAGACTAGCAGAATTAGTTAAAGAAATGCGATTCGCAATGTTGGATTCGGACACGGCACGATATCAAGGCGCTTGTGGGGTTGCTTTTCGTTTGTTAGAACCCGTTGAAACTGCGGGAGAGTGGCAATTGTGGGCATGCAATGTTGAGCCATGGAGAGCCGAAAAATATGAAAATGCAGATATTTTCATTCGAGAGAAATATGACACACACCAAAAGAAATTTTTCGAAGAAATGAAAGTTGTTACTAAGAAAAAAATCTTAACGTATAACAGATACGTGGAAACGAATTTAATGAATGCGGCTGAAACATTTAAATTGACAGCAGAAACTGATAACCCTTTAGAAACGTTCTACCTATCAGAATTTAAAAACAACACGAACCGTTATTGTGATTTTGAAGTAGCAGAGGAACTTTCTGATGCATTTGATAGAAGCCTGTCAGACCAACAAAACGAGGTAGAGCAATTTAAATTAGCGTATATGATGATTAGCGGGTCTCGTTTAGGTGAAGAAGAAGCACAGAGGATGATGGAACAGCTAGGTGTTATTAATTTGCCAGATCCACAAGCAAAGGTTGGCTATGTAACGAAAGATATTAACAAAGATTTCAACGAGTATCATCTTAATCAGCTGAAAAAGCTTTACTACACAGTCACTAAGTCAATCGACTTCAACGATGAAGTATTTAAATCCAATAGCTCTGGTGAAGCTCGCAAGTGGCAAATAATAGCACTAGAAGCCAAAACAAACACGAAAGAACAGTACTTTAAAGAAGGATTAAAAGAAGTTGCAGAGACGATGGCGGCTTTTATAAAATTTAACGATAAATTAGAAGTAGATGTTTCTAAAATTGTGTTTACGTTTAGTCGTAGTTTACCAACCGATATTGGATATCTTGCTGAGGCGTTACCTAAATTAGCACCTTATGTATCAAAACGTACTATCATTAATCAAATTCCATTCGTTAAAGATCCGGATTACGAGGCGGACATGATGAACTTAGAACAAGGGCAAAACTATCCAAGCGGGGAATACGGCAAGCTAGGCGGTGCGGATAATGACGAAGAAGAAAACAACGGCTAGTGAACGTTATTGGGAAAAACGCCGAGAATTAGAAGACAAAGCACGTTTGAAACTAGAGAAGAAAACTCTTAGTGAGCTTGAATCAGTTTTTGAACGTGCTTTAGTTAAAATACAACGACAGCTATTGTCACAAGCGGATTTACACGACATCACACAAAGCGAAATGCTAGAAGATTTTAGCAAACGAGACCAAGAAAAGTACCGCAAGTACATTGAGAAAAACTATGAAAAGTTGATGGAGTCTGACGAAGCTTATAAGCAATTCATAGATGAGTATTTTCCATCTTACGACTATGCCAAGGTCAATCGCCTATTGCAATTACGAGCAGACATTTTTTCTACTCTTGCAGGTGAAGCGATATCTAGTGATGTCAACGGTAAATTTAATAACGACTTAGAAAATATTGCAAAACGAATCTATAATTCTAATTCTAATGCGTTGATGCAATTATTAGGCGGCTCTGCTCCTGGTTTATCAAAAAAAGAGATGGAAAACATTCTGAATTATCCGTGGAGCGGAAAAACATTTTCATCTCGTTTATGGGGCAATATATCAACCCTAGAGCAACGTTTGAGCAATTCTATTATTAATTCGTTGGCAAGCGGCGAAGGTGTTTTAGAAGCTCTTAAAACGATGAAAAACGATAGTGTTATTAGCGACATGTTTAAGTTGGAACAAGGAAAGTTTAATCGATCGATTGAAAATCTTGTTAGAACGGAATATTCACATTTTGCTGTAGAGGGTGTAAGAAAATCGCTAAAGGATATAAGTGTTAAGCAAACACAAAGCTGGTCAGCAGAAGATGAGCGTGTTTGCTCTATTTGTGGTGGACGTCACGGAAAAGAGATTAAAGACGATTGGCATCCACCGTATCATGGACGTTGTCGTTGTACTGAAATACCAATTATCCCTGAAATTAGTGATGATATAGATAAATTGTATGAAGAAATGTTCGGTGATTTATTGGATGAATTCGCTAATAATAATTGGGGAATAAAATTAAATAGGAGAGGAGGATAGCAATGAAAGGATTATTCGAAGCAGTATTAAATCTAGAAGTTACGAATGGTACAGAAAAAGCCTATAAAAAAGCTTTTGAAGAAGAAAATGAGCGATATTTGACCAAGCACACTTTGAGAGACGGCAACGGTAATATCGTCAAAGATGAGCTTAAATCAGTTTGGAGTGGCAATTATTGTCACGTCGATATTTTGTATTCTTTGCCAGGTAAAAAAAGTAAACTAACTATTTCGATTGTGTCTAGGACTCTACAAAATGTAAAAGATGCTGTCGCTGATTATCAAATGCTAGACGCTGAACTGGTCCATAAGAATTGGGAGTGATTAGATGGATCCCTATGATTACTTAGATAGTGATTATGAAGAATTTTTGAGGAAGGAGAATCTTATGGCAAAAAAAGTCAATACCATTGAAGATTTTCAGCGTAAGAAAGAACGTGGACAGACGAACGAAGAGTTTTACGAATGGGTATCAAGTCGAGAACCTGATTTTGAACAGGCTGTAATCGTTATACAGCGGCCGAACGGAGATGTCACTACGTATTACAGCCAAAGTGGTAGTTTACCATTATTAGGCATGCTAGATGTGGCAAAACAACAAGTATTGGATGAAATGGAAGGATAACAGAATGAACATTGTTTAAAGTAGTCTAACAAAAGTTGGGCTTTTTATTTTGTCCGAAATGACGTAAAACTAGCGTAATGCTGGGCTTGATTGAATGGCGGGGCGCAATAAATAATCTAAAGCAATGCGGGGCGTGAAAACGAATCGTGGGGCGAAAGGAGAAATAAAATGAAAACAAAAAAATTATTACCAATGAATTTGCAGATGTTTGCTGATGGTGGGGGAAATGAACCAGAGTTCACTATTGATGATTTTAAAGCATTTGTCGAATCGAATGAAGATGCACAGAAATTCATTCAATCTCAATCACAAAGTGCTGCAGATAAACAGTTAGAAGCTTGGAAACAGAATAACCTCGATAAGCTAAAACAGGAAGCCGTGAAGCAATATGAAGAAGCTAAAAAGAACAAAACACCAGAACAGCTAGAACTTGAGAAATTAAAAGCTGAGTTTGAAGCAGAGAAAGCTAAGAGCCGTTCGAACGAAAATAAAGCTTTTGTTGCTGAACAAATCGCGGGGTTAGATTTGGATAAAGAATTGAAAGATTCAATTTCTCAATTCATGTTAAGCACTTTAGTTAGTTCAGATACAGAGTTCACACAAAAGGCTGTAGAGTCATTCACAGGTGTCTTAAGCACCATCAATGAAAAGCATGCTGAAGCAATTAAAAACATGGAAATGACAAAAGCATTCGGTAATAAGCAACAAACTAATGCGACTAATGGTAATCAGTCAACGCAGCCGATTGAAAATCCTAAAGAAGCATTAGGTCAAAAATTACAAGCATTTAATTAGGAGGAATTTATAAATGAAAAAAACTACAGTAAATAATCTAGAATACTTAGATATTTCACAAGAGGTAAATGCATTACAACGTCCGTCAACACCGTTTCTAAGCTGGTTATTAGGAGCTGGTAAAACTAGCCCAGCAACTTCTACGGAGATCAAATGGCGTGAATCAGAACTTGATGGAGAAGATTCATCTGCACAATTAGAAGGTGGAGAATACAAAGATGCAGATTCAGGGCGTAAATGGTTCAGTAACTACACCGAAATTTTCCGAAAATCTACTTCTGTTTCAGGAACATTAGATGCAATTAATGTTAATGGCGTAGGTAGTGAATTAGCTAACCAAGTCTCTCAACGTGCGCTAGAAATGAAGTTAGATTTGAACAAAAAGCTATTAATTGGTGTAAAAGCTGATGAAAATGGTGCTAAAGGGCGTCAAATGGCTGGTGTAATTAACTTAATCAACTCTGATAACTTAGTTAAAACGTCTGCAGCTGATGCAGTAACACGTAAAGATGTGGATAAAATGTTTAAAACTATGTTTGACAAAGGTTATGCAGGTGAAAAACTATGTCTGGTTTCGACTGATATGGTTGATTTAATGACCGATGAAGTTGATAAAGCGGGCACTAAAGTGTTTAACTTTGGAGATCAAGTAGCTTTTGGATTGCAACTAGGGAAAATTGTTTCAAATTATGGATCAGGTACAGCTTTAATTGAGCCGTCACTGCCAAGTGGAACAATGATTGCTTTAGATACAAACTATGTGGAGCTACGTCCGTTACGTGAATGGCGCGCAGAGGAATTAGCGAAAACAACTGATTCAAAACGTATTGGTTTAGTTGGTGAATACACGATTGAATACAACGCTTCAAATTCAGGGGCAATCTTAAACCTTGCAACTGCAGCACCAGGTGAATAATTAAAAAGTAAAGGAGAATAATTATGGTTAAAAAGTCAGAGGTCAAAGAAGAAGTAATCGAAGAGACAAAAGAAGTAACTGAAGAAGTGAAACCTGAAACAAAAACATTCAAAGTTTTAAAAAATAAAAATTTCGTTGGTTTTGTTCATCCTGAAACACGTAAATTTATTACAGCAGTTGACGGAAAAATCGAAGTGAGTGTTTCTGATAAAAAAGCTATTGCAATTTTAGAAGAAGCTGCAGATTTAACAGAAATTTAGGTGATTATATGACAGACGAACAAAAAAAAGTAATTATAGAAAAAGTTTCAAAAATGCTACCTAATGTTTCAAAAGAGCGTATTTCGTCTGTCTTAGACCTAGTTCTTTTGGAAATCGGATCTTACAATACATGTAAGATTGAAATTGATTGGGATTTACTTACCTCGCTTGTAATTGAAATTCTATATCAGTCACTTAAAAGTGAAACGGAACAAGCTGTAACTAGCATTAAGCGCGGTGATACATCTATTAGCTATGCAACTACGCAGCAGAGTATAACAGCGTTGCTTGGCAACTACAGCGACACTATAAAACGTTTAATTGGCTGTGATAGTGGGGTGTTTTTCTATTGAATGAAGCGGATATTTTGGCAATGACCTATCTTGATTCGTGTGTCATTGAAAGAATGAACGATATTGAAAATTCTGAAACGGGCATCACTGAGCAAGGGTATTCACCAATCCATGATGGAAAGTTAAAATGCGCATTGTCTCAAAGTGGCCTGGGTAGCGCTGGTAGCTTACCAGTTGTTGAAAACAAAGGGACCTTTAATATCACTTACGAAGATCAAAAATTATTCTTAATGCCTGATGTAGATGTGAAAAAGGCCGACAGAATCACTGTCATTCAAAGTACAGGTCAAAAGCATATTTTATTTGCAAAGAAACCCTTTAACTATCCAAGCCACATCGAAGTAACATTGACAGGAAGTGCAATCGATGAGTAAAAGTGATTTTAGAATGACTTCGAATGCGGACAAAGTTATTGCAAACTTGAAGAAAATGACACCAATTGCTGAAAAAGAAGGTATGGCGATGGTCAATGATTCCTTAGCGAAGATTTATCAGTTAATTGTACCTATTACGCCGATTAAAACAGGTGATTTAAGACGTGGATACAGAATCATTAAAGCTAGAAAAACATCAAGTGGTAGAATCGTTGGCGCCTTAATTAACAATGAAAAATATTTCAAATATGTTAATGACGGACACAGAACCAAGAATGGTGGATTTGTAAAAGGGCGATTCATGTTGCAAAAGTCTTATAAATTAGCTCATGCAACTTATATTCCAAAACGGTTTAAACAAATGGCGATTGTCATCGCTAAGAAAGGATAGAGTATGTACGATAAAATTTTAAAAATGCTTACTAGCAAAATAAAACAGTTCTCGGATGCACCTATCTATCTTGATGATGTGATGCAATCGTCAGAACCGTTTTATTTTGTTTTAAGCGTAGAAGAAAGCATGACTGATAATGTTGGCCAAAACGTTCAGAATAAAGCATATAACGTTGATATTGCGTTAGTTGATAGCAAGAAAAATAAACAATTAGTAACAAGCCTAACAGAAAACTGTGGGGCTTTTTTTAATGTCTTGAATTTAGATGAAAATGAACTATTTTCAGAAGATTATCAGACATTTAAAACAGATGGAATTCAACATGTTAATTTTAATGTTGCTTTTCCTCAATTAATCGAATGGAGTGAAGAATAGATGGCAGTTAAAAAAAATATAAGTGTCATTTCTGTGGAGAAACCAACCTGGTTCCCATTAACAGATGACACAGGTACTTTCCCAATCTACGGAGAGCCAACAACAATCGGGACTGCAGTAAGTATTAAACCAGATGTTACAACAGAAACAACGCCTGACTATGGCGATAGTGTAGTTCAAGATCAGTACGTTGCATTTGGTGGTGCAGAAGTTACTTTGGAAACAAATGGATATCAAAATGAAGTTTTAGCTGAAATTACGGGTGGTGAAAAATTGAAAGGCGGTGTTTTACGATCCGCAGATGATATTGCACCAGATGGAGCATTTGCTTATCGCCGTCGTAAATCAAATGGTAAATATCGCTATACAATTTTTTATAAAGGAAAATTTGCATTGACTTCTGATGAATCATCAACTCTAGAAGGTAGTTCAGTATCTTACACTCATCCAGAGTGGACAGGTTCATTTGTTGATGTTCCTGGTGTCGGATACATGTATTCAGTCGATGAAGACGATGAAGGTGTTGACTTAGATATGATCAAAAATTGGTTTACTAAGGTTACTAATCCACGTGAAGAGTCTACAAATCCTGTCAGTGGTGTAACTTTAGATAAAACGGAATTAGTTCTAACGGTTGGTGAAACCGCAACTCTAACGCCAACAATTACACCTGAAAATGCAAACAACAAAAAATATTCATTAAAATCAAATGATACTTCAATTGCAACAGTAACACCTGTACAAGGAAAAGTTACAGCAGTAGCAGCAGGAACCACAAATATTGTTGTCACTACTGAAGATGGCAACCATACAGCTGAATGCAACGTAATAGTTAATGCATAATAAAATTTAAGGACGGCCAAGTGTCGTCCTATCTATATGGAGGAATTAAAAAAATGGCAAGCAAATTACAAACGACAATTAAACTTTATTTGAAAGATGAAGAAGGCAATTTCACCACTAAACAATTTAAATCTGCTGAAATGTTACCAGGATCTGTTATGGAAGATGCAACAGAATTACAAGTAGAACTAGAAGAAATCGTCAAAACAAACGACATGGAGGAAATTCGGCCTGTCTTGCGTAAGTGTTATGACTTTATCGCAAAAGTTATTTTTGAAGGTCAATTTACGGGCCAAGAATTTCTTGACGGAATGGATGCACGTGAAATCTTAAAAATTACGGGGCAACTATTAGGGTCTGTTTCTAGCGGTTATGATGCAGTTTATTCTGATCAGAAAAAAAAGTAATAGATCTCCTTTATCATCCTCATTTTAAATTTAGTCCACAGTACCGAGAAGCAGAATTAAAAATTGCGTTGCTTGAAAATGGGTGGACACTAAACGAAATTGAGAATACAGACTTGAACGAACTTATGAAGCTTTATGCGTTCAGAGATGCTGTTAAAGAATTTGAAGAACTTAAATTCCTTGATGAACACACAATGTTCTAAGAAGGGAGGGGGTACTTATTGAACAATGAAGACTTAGTCTTAAAAATGATACTAGATGAATCAGGATTCTCCCAAGGTCTAAATTCGGCAGTAAAAAAGTTGCAAGGTTTTGATGGAGAGGTTGACAGAACAGGACAAAAAGGCGGCCGCTCTCTTGGATCTATTTGGACGTCATTTGTTGGTAACTTTTTAGCCAGCGGAGCAACCAAAATCATTTCAAAAGGAATTGGGCTGATTACCAGCAACATCGATGGGGCCATTAATCGTGTGGATACGTTAAATAATGCAAACCGTGTATTTGAAAATATGGGCTTTTCAGCTGGTGAAACATCAAAAACAATGGATAGCTTAAAGAAGAGTATCCAAGGGTTGCCTACACCTTTAGACAGCGCAATTAAAGGTGTTCAATTAATTGCTTCGTCTACAAATGACTTAGGGAAATCAGAACAGATTTTTGCGGCTTTAAATAACGGAATTCTCGGTTTCGGTGGTTCTGCTGAGATGGTAGACAACGCCATCATCCAGCTGTCCCAATCGTTTTCAAATGGTAAAGTAGATGCGCAAACTTGGAACTCAATGATTAACAGTGGTTTGGGTCCAGCTCTAAATGCATTAGCAAAACAAATGGGATTAACTGCTGGTCAGATGAAAGAAGGTCTCTCTGATGGTTCAATTTCAGTTGAAGAATTTCAAGACTCTCTAATTAAATTGAATAAAGAGGGCGGTGGAGGCCTTAAATCATTAGAGCAGATTGCTAAAGATTCTACCGCGGGTATTAAAACCGGATTGGCTAACATGAAGACAGCAATCGTTCGTGGTGTGGCTAACGTTGTAACTAAAATTGACGAAGGCTTAAAAAGTGCAGGTTTTGGAAGTATTAGTGAAATCATTGCTGACAAAGGCGCAAAGATGGAAGCAGCTTTATCTAAGTTTGCTGAGACGATTCCACCAATGATAAAAACAGTTAAAACATTGTATGATACGTTAAAGCCTTATGCGCCGCTACTTGCGGGTTTAGCGGGTAGCATCGGGACGTTAATGCTTGCTAAAAAAGTAAGTGCAGCATTTACAGCTTGGCAAAAAGCAACGGAAGGACTATCAATTGCGCAAGCGATACTTAATTCAACAATGTTAGCAAATCCTTTTGTCGCTATTCTAGCTGCGGTTGTAGGGTTAGTCACAGGATTTATTTATCTTTGGAAAACCAATGAAGGTTTTAGAGATGCTGTTAAAAACATTTGGAAAAACATCCAGGAGGTCATTTCAAGCGCTGCTGATGTAGTTGTAAAAGCTTGGGATTCGACAATGGAATTCTTCAGCAATATGTGGGATGGCACAAAAGAAGCTTTTTCAAATGCTGGTACATGGATGAAAGAAGCACCTGGAAATGCAGCCGACTGGGTTAAAAATAAATGGAATGGTACTAAAGAATTCTTTAGTGGACTTTGGGATTCAACAAAAGAAGGCTCAAAAAACACATGGGAAAATATCAAGCAGGGTGCTGCTGATAGTGCTAAAAGTGTCGGTGAAAGTTTTAAAAATGGCTTTGATAATGCGAAAGATTGGTTTAAGGGTATTGGAAAATCAATATCAGATGTTTTCACAACAGCATTTGATTTTGTTTGGAAATATATTGGTCCATATGTAACAGGAATCAAAAACGCGTTTAAAATGGTTGTTAACGCTATGAAAGCGAACATTGAAAATGTCAAAATGATCGCTGAAAATGTCGTTACCATTCTAAAAAATGTTCTGTTAGCTCCAATACTTTTCATCACATCAATGATTACAGGCGGATGGGAAGAAGCAAAAGAGAACATGATTGCTGTCTGGGATAATATTGCTGAAGCAGCCCAAACTATTTGGTTTGGTATTAAAAATATCTTTTATAACACTGTCACAGCTATTTCCTATTCAGTCACTTCTATTTTTAATGGACTGATGTTGACAATTAAAAAGATTTGGATTGATGTGAAGTTATTTTTCACCTTACTTTGGATTGACATTAAATACGGAGCAATCAACGTTTGGATTGAAATTAAATATTCTATCATCGAAACGTGGATAAATATTAAATTTGAAGCAATTAGAATATGGGAAAGTTTGAAAACTTGGTTCTTTGAAACAGTAGAAAACATTAAAAATGGTGTAATTGATGGCTGGAACAACCTAAAACAAGGAACCATTGATACATTTAATGCAACTGTTCAATGGTCAAAAGATACATGGTCCAATTTCAAACAGTGGATTGTTGATACGGCAATTGGAATAAAAGATGGAGTTGTTCAAACCTGGTATAGAATTAGGAATGGCACAATAGAAACCTTCAACAACATGGTACAAGGGGCTAAAAACGCATGGAATAATCTCACAAGAAGTGTTAGTGATACGGTTTCGAATGTAAAACAAACTTTTGAAGATTTAAAACATGTTGATTTATTTGAAATTGGTAAAAACATTATTCAAGGTTTGGTCGATGGTATCGGGTCCATGATTGGTGCTGTTGGTAAAAAAATTAAAGAAGTTGCTGGGAATATTAAAGATGGGATTAAAGGAGCTTTAAAAATTCATTCTCCTTCACGTTGGATGCGTGACATGATAGGTAAAAATATCGTGTTGGGTGTTGTGGATGGCATTGACCAAGAAAAAGGAACTTTGGATAAATCGGTTAAAAATATGGCTGATTTACCAACAGAATTACCGGATTTTTCTGTCACAGGTAGATATGTTAGTCAACAGGAATCTCAAGCATCTAAATCGAATAAGAACAACAATGCAACGACTACCGTTGGTGGTGATACCTTTAACATTAATTTACAAGCAATGGGTGAATTAGATGATAAGCAATTAATGAGCATGGCTCAAAAATTAGTTAAATACATTCAAGTCGTCAAAAATAGAGATAGCGATGCAGTAGGAGGTGCTTTTGGTGGAATTTAAAAGAGGTCAGTTTTTTCTTAATGGAAAACATAGCTCTGAATTCAATGTGTTTATGAGAGAAAGACCTGAACGGCTTTCTGCGGGACGTGTAGTAGAGCTGAGGGAACGAATGGGTAATGACTCAATAGCTGTTGATTTTGAGTATTATAAAAATGTAGATCGCACCATTACATGCTATGCAAAAGCAAGAAATTTACAAGAAGTTTCTTTCTTAGAAGATGAAATCTCGTTCTGGCTCGATATGGGCAACTATTCGGACTTCATAGTTTATTTTGATGAACATTACATCTATCAAGCTATCGTAACAAGTCCGCCAAAGTTTACAGGAACAAGAAAAACAGGGATTTTAATTCCTTTTGAGTTTACTGTAAGTATCCGACCTTTCAAAAAAAATCGTATTGGCCAATATTGGACAAGTAATCCTAAACAATTAATAAACACAGAAAAATATCCTTCAGAACCTACTATTGAGATTTTGGGTTCTGGGGATATTTCTTTTTTCATCAATAATCAGGAATACGCATTAAAAGCTATAGATGGAGATATCATTATTGATTCAGAAAAACAAGAAGCTTATCGAAAATCAGGTGGAGCGTTTGAAATCTTGGATCATAAAACACTTTTCAAAGATTACCCAATTTTAAAAAGTGGAGAAAATAATTTTCGCTGGACTGGAAAAGTGACAGAGTTTAAGGTTCAGCCTAATTGGAGGCGGAAAGTTTGATTCCAGTTATTTTTAAACCTGGAGAAAAAGATTTTACAACAAACGGCTTAGGACGTCTTATTGATGCGACACGTTGCGAAATCACTGAAGAAGCAAACGGAAAATATGAACTAGAAATGGACTATCCAGCGATTAGCAGATTTAGTGATTATTTCGAAAATGGCTATCAAATTAAAGCAAAGCCAAACGATTTAGAAGAATATCACATTTTCGAGATCAAACAAACGTTTAAAGATACGTTTACCAATAGTATTGTCATTTATGCTCAATCTCGTACTTATAAACTAGGAAACAGACAAGTGAGGCTAGTTACAGTTGATAATCGTAATGGTGCAGAAGCAATGAAATTAATCGAACAGAACATGGATGAACCATGCGATATCAAACTTCATTCTGATATTAACACAGCTTCTAGTACGGTATTCGAAGCTAGAAACGTACTTAATTGTATTGCTGGCGAACAAGGTTCTTTGCTTCAATATTGGGGTGGAGAAATCAAACGAGAACCTTTTAAATTATCTTTGTTAAGACGTAGAGGACGAGATAACGTTGGAACTGTTCGTTATGGAAAGGATTTAAAAGGATTAACCATTAAATTTGATTGGCAATCAATTGTTACTAAAGTTTTACCATTTGCAGAGCTACAAAGCGGAGCAGACGGAACTTCTCAACGGATTTATGGAAATGCGGTTAAAAGCGAATATATTACCAAGTATCCAGATGTTTACGCTCAATACGTTCAGTTTACTGAAGATCAAGGAGTAAAAGATTTATCCAGCTTAAATAAAGTAGCAGGTAAATACTTCACTACATTATATCCAGGAAGTGATAAGCCTAAAGTCTCTATTGAACTAGAAATTGAGAAACTCACAGATTCAGAAGAAGCAAAAGAATTTGCGAAAATGAGAAACTATAATTTATTCGATACGTTCACTGTGTATCACAAGTTTTATGATATTGACATTCAAACGAAAGTTACAGGGATTGTCTATGATGCTTTAGCAGAAAAAACAATAAAGATTACTGCTGGAGATATCCAAGTTGCTTTTTATAAACAGCAAAGTCAAGATTTTCAAGAAGCAATTAAAACCTTAACTAAAAAAGACTACATGAGTAACTTTATTGATTACATTACCGATTTAATCAATGGCGTGAAAGGTGGTAGTATTCTTCAATATCCTAAAAATAGGCCACATACGCTTTATTTTATGGATACAGATTCCACAGATACCGCGAAGAATGTTATCGCTATTAATAACCAAGGTCTCGGTTTTTCAACTACTGGATGGAAAGGCCCCTTTAGAAACGCTTGGACCATTGATGGTATTTTAAATGCCGACTTTATCCGATCGGGGAAAATTAGATCTGATATTTTTGAGACATCATTCAATGCATATGGAGATATTTTGCGTTTAGTTAACGGCGCTCTGCAAGCTTGGAATGGGAAAACTAAAATAATGGAACTAACCCGAAAAGGCATGGGGTTTTGGGATGGTTCGAGCCCTGTAGGCAACATGGGGACTAAAGGAAACCCATTTCCATTATTAAACGACGCGAATGGTAATCCCGTAGTAACAGATGGTAAATCGTTGTTACTTGTGGGTAACAGTCCCACTAACATCATCGGTCTTTCTAACGAAGAAAGTACAGGTTTGATCATTAGGGGAGCTACCCAGTGGAATCTTGCTAATAACTCTTATTTCATCGGAAAAGGCGGTAACAAATCAACTATTTATGTTGATAGATTGATTGTCGGAGGTAAAGAAGTAATACCTGGTGATGGATCAGGCGGCAATGATGGTGATGTACCACCAGAGCTAACAACCGAAAAAGAGAAAAATGCTTGGGCGGTTTGGCAGTTCTTGAAATCAAAAGGATACAGCGAACAAGCAACCGCTGGGATTTTAGGGAACATGGATCAAGAATCTGGAATCATGCCCGATATCGATGAAGGTGGCGGAGGTCCTGGTTATGGTCTAGTTCAATGGACGTCGCCAATCGCTGGTGAAAGTGGCCGTGCTTATGTGCAACGATTATTGGCTCAAGCTGGTATCAGTGGCGACTATCGAAATATTACCACGCAGCTGAAATTATTAGATTGGCATATGCATAATGGTCAATATATTCCTTCCGCGGCTTATCCATATTCCGTTGCAGAGTTCAAAGCACTAACAGATATTGGCACTGCAACGATGGCATTTGAAGCGAACTTTGAACGCCCAGCGGTCACACATCCAGAACGAATTCCGATGGCTCAATATTGGTACAACTTGCTGAAAGACTTGAAACCTAGCAAGCTAACCTGGATGAACCCTGTTCGTTCAACTTATACGATTACTCAAGAATGGGATCAGATTGGCTGGGGAACGAACGTTATTCACGGCGGCATAGATATTGCTTCAGTGCCAGCAGGCACGAGTCCCCCTGTTTATGTGGCACGTTGCGGCACAGTTGAAACTGTCACTTATGACGGAACAGGAGGAAATTATGTAGTAATTAAGCACGATGATGGTTATTGGACCTATTATGGTCATTTGGATTCAGTTGATTTAGTTGTTGGCGAAAAAGTGACTACTAGTAGTCGTGTTGGGATAATGGGATCCACTGGACTTGCTAAAGGTATTCACCTTCACTTTGAAGTGTGGAAAGGTGGACAGTGGCAACGAATCAACCCACGTGATGTTATTAATTTTTAGAAAGGAGCAAACAAATGGTTAAATGGCAAGCGACACTAAGCACCACGGAGCCATACAATTACATTGGTATTCAAAATGTGCGACAAGGGAACCGAAATACTGAGGTTTTAGAAGCTGTATTAGTTGAAAATGCTTTGCCACTTGATTTAACAGGTTGCGAAGTTTTTTTTGAATCAGTTATTGATAACAAATATCCGATTCAACGAGTAGCAAAAATTGTGAATGCCAAAAAAGGGATTATCCAGTATACCTTTGATGAATATTCTATGCAGTCATTGCACAGACAGGAAGCATACTTCAGTATTCATAAAGGCGACAATCTAATTGGCTCAACGCAGAACTTTTCTTACTTTGTTGTGAATGCTGTTTCTAAAACAGAAGGTGAAATGGGTTCGTATTGGCAATCAATAGAAGATTTGATAGCTGATATGACCGCTTTTATCAATGAAAATAAAGGCGACTTCACAGCATGGATGAACGCTAGAAAAGAAGAGTTTGAAAAGTGGCGCAAAAATCAACAAGATACATTTGAAGCTTGGCGGAACGGTCAAGAAACAGATTATCTAATGTGGTTCGAATCAATCAAAGATATCTTAAAATCTGTTGATCCAGGCGGCACAATGTTAGCCGAATTAATGGATGCACGTGTAGACATACAAGGAGTGCGCCACAATTCACTTTCAGAGCGTTTGTTGTCGGATATGGAATATTTGTATCAGAGATTAGAAGAACGACTATACACCGTCAAATATGGCAATGTAAACACGTTAGAAATTTTAGAGGATAATTCATTTTCTAAGAATCATGAAGTTGAAGTATTGGGAACAGTTAATCATCCAATTGAAGAAGGGGCGTTAATTATAGCGACAGTTGATGATTCAAAACAAAATGTTTTTACGATTGAAGGTGTAGACAATGGTTGATGCTAAAAGAATGATGGAAACTGATGAAAATGGGATTAAACGTCAGTTTTTTCCTATTACACATTTTTCAGCAATCCTTGGTTTATCAGAAATAATGAGCGGACAGGCAAAAGTTTTATCTGTTAACGGAAAAACTGGAGCAGTTATTATTACGCGTGCAGACTTAGATTTACCTAACGATGGGATTATGATTTCTCAAGAAGAATATGAAAAATTCAAACTAATTTTAGCTGATTATGAAGCTGGAAAACTAGGTGGTTCTGGTGTTGAGTTTGAAAAAGTAAAAGGAGATGAAGAAATAAATGCCTGATTTATATGTAGTGAAAAAAGACGGCGTAGCTATTGATGTACAAACTAGTACAGCTGGCGTTGTTGGATTAAATGAATTTGTTGATGGAAAAATTAGTGGTGCTGAAGCAGGCACTGTCTCGTCTGTAAATGGTCATACAGGTGAAGTTATTTTAACTGCTTCTGATGTAAAAGCACTGCCAGACACAACTGTTATTCCAACGCTTCCTAGCAATGCCACTTCTGAAAAAGACGGTTTAATGTCTAAAACGGATAAAGCAAAATTGGATGCATTACCAGTTTTTACATTTGAAAAGGTAGGTGAAGCGTAATGGCAGATATCGTTCAGCTAAAAGAAAATGGTGTTGTAAAGTATATGAAAACACATGCAGATGCTATTGACGGCGTGGAAGGAAAATTAGTAAAGGCCGTTGGAAATGAGACTGTTTTAGGGACAAAGAATTTTCAAGATGGAATCCAAATTGGTGGGAAATCTGTATCAGTTAATGCAAAACCAACCTATGAGGTGGTGAAAGACTACTGGGATGGCACTGGTGCTTATTTGACAGAATCTCAATCAGTAACAATTTCAAACAGCAGCAATGTAGATGAAATTGTTTTGATATTCTCGCGTTACAACGATAACAGTGGCGGTATTGTTCACTCAATACCAGTTACTCCGAATATCACAAAATTAAAATACGAATTACCAGCAGTTGCATGGGTAGGTTCTGCTTCAGCAGACCCAACAATGGCGTATAAAAAAATATCTATTTCTAAATCTGGTACATCTTTAGTGATTACAGGAGATACTGCAAACACATTAAATGAAGCAAATAAAAAAATTGTTTTTAGAGAAATCGGCGTTATGCGTCGTAAATAGGAGTGGATAATAAAATGAAAAAAATATATAAAGTACTCTACCCAGTAGGATTTCAAACCTTTGAAGTTCAAGATGATTATGTTGTAGCATTGCCATTTGTAGAGGAGAAACCACTAGAAAATTTAGTGAATGAACAATCCCAATTCTTTAACTTTTCAGAACAAAAATGGGAAGAAGCAGTGACACAGGATTATACAAAAAAATTGAATTTGTTAGAAAATCTTGCTAATGGCTTAGAAGTTTCAAATAGTGAGTTAAAACAAGCAAATGAAAAGCTAACTGCTAAAGCAGAATCACTTGCACAAATCAATTCTAAGACGATGCTTACTTCTCTTCAAAATACAAGAGAAATTGACGCTATTAAAGAACAAATCGGAGGTGCAAAATAATGTATTCATATGATGACATTAAACTGATGTATGATTGGGGACTATTTACTCCAGAGCAGGTTGCAGAATTTGTGCCTAGTTGTATTACAGAAGATGAATTTACTAAAATGACAGGTGAACCGTTTAGCAAAAGCTAGGCGGTTCTTTTGTTAGAGGGATGGAGACGATAACTTGAAAGATGAGCCTTTAATTGAAATCGTCGATCGTTTGGCACGGATTGAAACAAAGTTGGATAATCATGAACAATTAAGAGAGAAAGCAGACATAGCGCTCTCAATGGCCAAAAACAATGAAGGCGATATTGCGGAAATAAAAGAGAATCAAAAGTGGACGTGGCGAACAATTGCAGGAATTGGTGTTTCTGTTGCTGTTTATTTAATCACGAAATACTTAGGAGGAATTTAGAAATGATATTACCAGACAAGTATTACAAAATCATCAAATGGGGAGTGCTAACCGTGCTTCCTGCTAGTTCTGTTTTAGTAGCAACGTTAGGCAAAGCCTACGGTTGGCAACAAACAGATATGGCTGTTTTAACTATCAATGCTATTGCAACTTTTTTAGGAGTAATAACAGGCGTGTCAGCTTATAATTTAAAAGACAAGGAGTAAACGAATGAAAAAGAAAATTTTAGTAGGAGCGTTAATCGCTCTATTTTTTATGCCTTTAAATGTGTTTGCTGCAAAAGGTGACCAAGGTGTGGATTGGGCGATTTATCAAGGTGAACAAGGTCGCTTTGGCTATGCACATGATAAATTTACTATCGCTCAAATTGGTGGCTACAATGCAAGTGGTATTTACGAACAGTATACTTATAAAACCCAAGTAGCAAGTGCTATTGCTCAAGGTAAACGTGCGCATACCTATATTTGGTATGACACCTGGGGAAACATGGATATTGCCAAAATGACAATGGATTACTTCTTGCCACGCATCCAAACACCTAAAAATTCCATCGTTGCATTAGATTTTGAACATGGCGCTAGTTCTGATGTAAACGCAAATACAGAAACGATTTTGTATGGTATGCGCCGCATCAAACAAGCAGGGTATACGCCAATGTATTACAGCTATAAACCTTTTACGTTGCAATACGTAGACTATCAGCGAATTATTAAAGAGTTCCCTAATTCCTTATGGATTGCTGCATATCCTAGTTATGAGATAACACCAAGTCCGTTGTATAACTATTTTCCAAGTATGGATGGTATTGCAATTTGGCAGTTTACATCTACTTATATTGCTGGTGGGTTAGATGGTAACGTAGACTTAACAGGTATTACTGATAATGGCTACACAGATACCAATAAGCCAGAAACGGACACGCCAGCAACAGATGCAGGTGAAGAAATCGAAAAAACATCTAATTCTGATGTTAAAGTCGGCGACACAGTTAAAGTGAAATTTAATGTAGATGCATGGGCAACTGGCGAAGCTATTCCGCAATGGGTAAAAGGCAATAGTTACAAAGTGCAAGAAGTAACTGGAAGCAGAGTATTGTTAGAAGGCATCTTATCGTGGATTAGTAAAGGGGATATTGAACTATTGCCAGATGCAACAGTTGTCCCTGATAAGCAACCAGAGGCAACCCATGTGGTACAATACGGTGAAACGTTATCCAGCATTGCTTATCAATATGGAACAGACTATCAAACGTTGGCGGCTTTAAATAGATTGGCTAATCCAAATCTTATTTATCCTAGTCAAGTTTTGAAAGTCAATGGATCAGCAGTAAGCAACGTTTACACGATTCAATACGGTGACACATTATCAAGCATTGCAGTTAAGCTTGGCACGACTTATCAAGAGTTAGCACAACAAAACGGTATAGATAATCCTAACGTGATTTATCCAGGACAAACGTTGAACTATTGATAGTTTTAATATAAAATAAGATTACACTTATTTAAATTTCTCTTGAGTCACCTTCCCCAAGGTGGCTCTTTTTTTGTTATTTAATTAAACTTAACAAATATGATAACCAGCTTATGATTAGGCATATTTACGTGTTTGTAAGTGAAAAAAACTTCTTAAACTTGTTTTAATGCCGTTTTCCAAAGGGGTGTATGCTATATTTTTATTGCATATAATGTAGCTAAATGTTATATTATAAGTGTTAAGGAGGGGCTAGTATGAATAAAAAATATAGTATTTTTGAAATAGCTGATTGGTTTTTGAATAAAGAGTCAATGACTCCTAAAAAGTTACAAAAACTTTGTTACTATGCACAAGCGTGGAACAATGCACTTTTAGATGACAGCATAATAGATGATTCTGAATTTCAGGCTTGGGCGCATGGACCTGTTTCTCCAGAATTGTATAATAAATATAGAGAATATAAATGGAATTCTATTCCTAAATGTACTTCACCTGCTGCAATAGATAATCAAACTGTGGATGTTCTAGAATCAGTTTGGATTACTTATGGTGATAAGTCAGCAAATGAGCTTGAAGCATTGACTCATACAGAATTACCTTGGAAACAAGCAAGATTAAGAGCTGGAGTTTCAGAAGGAGATAGTTGTAGGGAAAAAATATCTACAGAAGACATGGCTAATTATTATAAAAGTGTGTATGTAGGTGACTAATAGTTGGCGAAGAAATTAACAAGAGATGTAGTTGTAGAAAATGGTTCTTTTTTAGATAGAAAATCAATGAAATTTCGATTTTGTATTCAAGAGTGTTTGGACAATAAATACTGCTTCAAAAAAATGGATAAAGGTTCTTTGAAAGAATTAGATAAATTTATAGCTGAAACAGCAGGAAAAAATTTATCAATTACAGAGGTCGATAAATTATTTTTGCGGACAAAAGGCCGAGGAAGTAATTATGAAGAAGTTGAAATTAATGGGATCAAAAGAGAAGTTTATCATTATGGCAAAGACCAAAATCCATTTAGGGTATTTGGTTATTATAATGAAGACGGGTATTTAGTGATATACAGGATTGATCCAAAACATAAGTCTCATAAATGCAAATAGTAATTTATTAATACCTCTTATTATTTAAGAGGTATTTTTTCAGGACCATTAGCTCAGTTGGTTAGAGCAAACGGCTCATAACGGTTAGGCCACAGGTTCGAGTCCTGTATGGTCCATAGTTAAACACCTACCTCTTTTTCTTATGAGAGATAGGTGTTTTTTTGTTATGTTAATATTTTTTTGTTGAAAAATAGAACAAACGTTCGTATAATATTTCTGATAGGAGAGTGTATCAGATGGTGAGACGAACTAAAAAAGAGTTTAAACCTTACAATGATTATGTTGACAGGCCATTCGAATTAAAGTGGCCCACAGCTTTTCCGTTGGGTGAATTGACTGAAGCAATAAAGAGTACTGATGAATATCATGCTCGCAATATTGATAGATTGCCGCAGCAATCACAGCGACAAATAGAATATTTTTTAGATCGCTCTATTAAGCAAAATAAGGTACTAGAAATCCAGTTGAACTCATTAGATGAATATGAACGAGTGAAGCCACACGTTTTCGGAGTTTTCCGTGGGATGGCAGAATTTGACGTCGTGTTGATTGGAGAAAATGAAGTAGATTTTTACGACATAAGACATATTCAGATTCATAACTTCACGAAATGGAGCGAAGATCATATACCTGAAGAAAATCCATTTGAGGAAGAACCAGAACACGACGAAACAATAGATGAATTTGTCGATGAATATTTTGATGATACTTGGATAGAATAAACAAAAAATGTGCCAAAAAATGTGCCAAAAATTTTAGAGTTCTATTTTTCTTTACAAAACAGAATTGCTATATTATAGTGATTTCGAACACAGAAGAACACAGTAAAATGATGAAAAACCTTAGTCGGGAACGTAAAAAGGCAAGTAAATTTAGGGGGGGAAGACAGATGGCGATTACTATAAATATTTATTATAGTGGGACAAATGGACGTGCAAGAGAATTTGCCAAAGAAATGATTGCCAGCGGAATTGTAGAGGCAATCCGTGCAGAAAAAGGGAATAGTCGCTATGAATACTTTTTTCCAATGGACGATGAAGAAACAGTTCTGCTGATTGATAGTTGGACAGACCAGGAAGCATTAGACAAACACCACGCTTCTCCAATGATGACCCGTATTACGGAACTTAGAGAAAAATATGATTTGCATATGAAAGTAGAAAGATATGTATCAGATGTAACAGACCCCTTGACAAAAGATGCTGCGTTTATAAGAAAATAACCAGAGTGCAATCATTGATCTTAAAATTTAGTGCTAGGAACATCAATCGTTTCGACTGATGTTCCTAGCACTTTTTATCTTGTAAGGATGAATCATTTGTTACACACGTTAAATTAAAGAAGGACCATTTGTTCTTCAGTCACAGCCGGTTCGGTTAAAATTTTGGCTTGGGCAGCTGCGAGTTTCGCAATAGGTACCCGATAAGGTGAGCAAGAGATGTAGTTTAGGCCAAGTGTTTGGAAAAACGTGATGGATTGCGGATCACCACCGACTTCTCCACATACGCCAATACTCATGTTTGGTTTAGTACGACGCGCTTTCTCTACAGCTAATTGAATCAGTTGACCAACACCTGTTTGATCTAATGATTGAAACGGATCTTGGGTAATGATTTTCTTTTCCCGATACGTATTAATGAATTTACCGATATCATCACGAGAAAAGCCATAGGTCATTTGTGTTAAATCATTTGTTCCAAAGCTGAAAAAGTCTGCTTCTTCTGCTAACTGATCCGCAATCAGACAAGCTCTAGGTAGTTCAATCATTGTCCCGATTTCGTAAGGGAAAGGAGTCATTTTATGTTCTTCAAAGAGACCGTCAATCGTTTCTTTTAAAATGCGTTTGAGATAGAGAAGTTCTTCTTTTTCGGCGATTAGAGGAATCATCACTTCTGGATAAACAGTAATTCCTTCTTTGACTAATCGAATGGCACTAGTAAATAAGGCTGTAACTTGCATTTTGTATATTTGTGGTTGGGTCACACCTAAGCGACAACCACGATGTCCCAACATTGGATTGGTTTCTTGTAACCGTTCAATTTGTTTGGCGATGGTCACCGGGAACCGTTGTAGTTGCTTCGCTAATAATTGAATATCATTCTTTTCATGAGGTAAAAACTCATGCATCGGTGGATCTAACAAGCGGACCACCATGGGCTTGTCTTGAACTACTTTCAGCATTTGATAAAAGTCTTCCTGTTGAAAATGAAGAAGTTGTTCCAACGCATAGGTTGCTTCCTTTTCAGACTCTGCTAAAATCAAGCGACGCATTTCCAAGACACGCTCTTCACCGAAAAACATATGCTCTGTTCGCGCTAAACCAATCCCCGCTGCGCCAAAACGGATAGCAGTCTCTAAATCTTGTGTAGTTTCTGCATTGGCACGAACAGTTAAATCAGCATACGCATCTGCCCAAGACAAGAGCTCTTGAAGGTCATCGTTATTATCAGCAGAAATTGTGGGAATTTCGCCAAGATAAATTTCCCCCGTTGAGCCATCGACGGAAATGATTGTTCCTTCTAAGATGACCTGTGGCCCGCAGTGTAGTTGTTTGGTTTCTTCATTGACGGTTAAACTTTCACAACCAGTCACACAGCAAGTTCCCATTCCTCGTGCGACCACAGCGGCATGAGAAGTCATTCCGCCACGACTGGTCACAATTGCTTCGCTTACAACCATGCCTTCAATATCTTCTGGTGAAGTTTCTTGACGAACAAGAATGACTTTCTTTCCTAGATTGGTCAGTTCTTTGGCTTTTTCTGCTGTAAAAACAATTTGGCCACTTGCTGCACCAGGACTAGCAGGAAGACCCATAGCTAAGCGTTCCATGTGTTGTCGTTTCTCTTGATCAAACACGGGATGAATTAATTGATCAATCGTATCAGGTGTCACACGCAACAGTGCTTCTTGTTTAGTAATACGATTTTCTTTGGCTAAGTCTAAAGCAATTTTAACCGTAGCTGCGGCGGTTCGTTTTCCGTTTCTTGTTTGTAAAATATATAATTTTTCATTTTCAATGGTAAATTCAATATCTTGCATGTCACGATAATGATATTCTAAAAGTTCTGCGTAATGGCGAAAATCTTGATAAACTTTTGGCATAGTCAAACGTAAACGACGAATGGGTTCTGGCGTCCGAATACCAGCCACTACATCTTCTCCTTGCGCGTTCAAAAGAAACTCTCCAAACAGTTGATTTTCCCCTGTGACCGGATTTCTAGTAAAAACAACGCCAGTGCCACTGTCTAGTCCACGATTGCCGAAAACCATTTCTTGAATGTTGACAGCTGTACCTAAATCATGTGCAATATGATGTAAGTTTCGATAAACCACCGCACGTTGATTATTCCATGAATCAAAAACAGCTTTGATTGCTTCAAAAAGTTGTGCGACAGGGTCTTGCGGGAAGACCACCTGATGTTGTTCAAAAACTTCTTGGTAGCGGACAATCAAGGCGAAATGATCTTCTTCTTGAAAAGCGGTAATTTTTTTGTTGAGCTCTTGTTCCAAGCGCTCTTTTTGTTGGTCAAATAATTCTTTGGGAATGTGATAGACGACGTCTCCAAACATTTGAATAAGTCGGCGATAACAATCAAAAGCAAAACCAGGAGAGGTTAAGGTCGCAAATTTTTTCACACGTTGATCATTTAAACCCAAATTTAAAATAGTATCCATCATACCAGGCATCGAGAAGGCAGCACCACTGCGAACAGAAACTAAGAGAATCTCATTATCCGCGGTAAAAGATTTGCCTGTTTCAGTTTCTAAGTTTTTAACCGCTTTCAAAATTTCTGATTGTAAGTATTCTTCAAAGAAAGTAGCATCTGCCAAATAGTCCATACAGCAACGGGTTGTAATCGTGAATCCTTGCGGAATCGGCAAACCTAAGCGTGTCATTTCTGCCAAGTTCGCCCCTTTACCACCAAGAGTCTCTTTACCTTCATTGTGTGTTTCGTTAAAAGAATAAATAAACTTTTTCATGCGTGACCTCCGTTTAATATGTGTCTTATATGTTCAATAAACATCATAATAGACGGAAATAAGTTTGTCAATAGAAAAAGTTTCTTGTCAATATGTTGAAAAAACAATAAATATGTGTATAATTGTAAGCGGATGCACAATTTGTTTAAGAGGAATTGAGGAGGAAATGATGAAATTAAGTAAACGACAAGAGCAAATTATCGCTGTTGTAAAAGAGCATCAGCCAGTTAGTGGTGAACGCATTTCGGACATACTAGCCGTTTCACGTGCGACATTGCGTTCTGATTTGTCTTTTTTAACACTTTCAGGAATTTTAAAAGCAAGTCCGAAAGTTGGTTATACTTACGAAAGTGATAACATGGAGGCTTTTTTCTTTTTTGACGTTTTTCAAACAAAAGTTCAGGAGATCATGAGTCCACCATTGATGGTTGCCCAAGACACCTCAATTCGAGATGCGATTACCAACTTGTTTATGTATGATGTCGGTTCTCTTTATGTCATGGATGAAGCAAAAGAATTATTAGGGGTTTTGTCACGAAAAGATTTATTACGAGCCTCTTTAAATACAAATATTGATGGCACACCTGTTGCTGTTTGTATGACAAGAGTGCCACATGTGAAAACCTGCACACCAGAATTTACTATTCTTGAAGCTGCTGACACTTTGCAAAAATACGAAGTGGATTCTTTGCCAGTCGTTGAAAAAGAAAATCCTAAAAAAGTTATTGGAAAAATTACGAAAACGAAAATTTTAACCTATATTACGCAACAAGCGAAAGAAGCCGCACAAAATAGATAAGGGAGCTTAATTATGAAAAAAGAGATCATTGTTTATACTATTTCCGATTCACTTGGAGAAACATCACAAAAATTGTTAGCTGCAGCAAGCGCACAATATCCAGATATTTCTTTTCTTAATCGATACAATTTTTCTTTTGTCACAACAGAAGAAGAATTATTAGAGATTTTAAAAGATGCCTTAAAAGATAAAGCCTTAGTTGTCAGTACATTAGTCAGTAAACAACTAATCACAGCGGCGAAAGAATTTAGTGAACGAACAGGGTTGTTATATTTAGATTTAATGGCGCCATTTTTTGAATTAATTCAAGCGAAAGCCGGAGTAGATCCTATTGAAGAGCCTGGACGACGCCACCAGCTAGATCGTGCCTATTTTGATAAAATCTCAGCGATTGAATTTGCTGTAAAATATGATGATGGCAAAAATCCTCAAGGGTTTCTTGATTCTGATATATTGTTGTTAGGCGTTTCGCGGACCTCAAAAACGCCAGTCAGTATGTATTTAGCAAATCAAGGATACCGCGTTTCTAACTTACCATTAATTCCAGAAGTTCCATTGCCGCCAATTTTGGAAGAAATGGATCCACAAAAAATGATTGGTTTAGTTTGTTCGCCAGAAACATTAGGACAGATTCGTAGCAGTCGGTTGGCTTCCTTAGGTTTAGGTAATGAGACCAGTTATACCAATGTTGAACGGATTGAACAAGAATTAGCTTATGCCGAAGAAATTTTTGCGAAGTATGGCATCCCAGTGATTGATGTAACCGCAAAATCTGTCGAAGAAACAGCCTTTTTAATTAAAGAAAAACTAGATGAAAGAAATTAAAAAGCTTGGCAACCTCACTAAATTTCAGTGAAGTTGCCAAGCTTTTTATACTTAATTGGGCTTCTTTTTGTTAGTCAATATTTTTTTGATCGACAATGAGTAAAGCGATCATCACGTAGACAATCCAACTACTTTTAGAATACAGTGTATAGCGGGGTTGCCATTTGCTAGCAAATTTTTCCTTGTATTCGCGTAATCCTTGGAAGGAGTAAATTTCTGAACCAAATTCATAAATTAACGCAGCAATCCGTTCTTGAATAAAACTTTTTCTTGATTGACCAACGTTGGCTAACGGAGCCATCCCTAAATTGAAATAATGAATATTTTCTGTTTTCATATATTCAAATAAATGAATAAATAAGAAATCCATACTTCCAGAAGGGGCTTTTTCTTTATGGTGACGCATCAAGTCGATGGTACCAACTTCATTTGTGTAACTAGGAATGATATTAGCGAAAGAGACCATTTCTCCTTCAGCATTTCGGACAACAGCAATTGGGTTTCTTTGAAGATACGCTTCATCGAAAAATCCTAGTGAAAAGCCTTTTTCTTTTCGATTGTCTAACCAACTATCCGAAATAGCTTTTAATTCGTGCATTTGTTCGGCACTAAAAGGAGGTTGGAGTACGTCAAATGAATAGCCGGCTTTGGTAATTTTATTAAACACTGCGCGGGTACCTTTGAATTTTTTCCCAGACATCGTAAATGTTTCTAGATTAACTAAGGCTTCTTCGCCCATTTTGATAAATTCGTAGCCGTATTCGTGTAGTAACATCACGCTGTCCTCATTGGTTTCGTAAAAGACGGGTACATAGCCGAAACGATCTGTTTCTTTAAGGAATGCATCAATCGCCGCAGGAAAATCTTCTTTGTTCCCAGAAGGGTTGCCCATCACAACGCATTTATTATTAATGGTGTTGAATTGTAAAAAGACAGTCGGTTCTTCTTTGGGATATAAGAAAACCTGTTTATCATGAAGAAAGACAAGTTCACTGTCAATATTCCCGCCATAAGTTGTTAAGATATTATGCAAGATACTATCTTCTGGAAACTCACCAACTTGGTGTTTTTTCCCTTGGAGGTAGCGAACAAATAGAAAGTTAAAACTCATAACTAAGAGGATAGCGATAAATCCTGACAACCAGATCCGTTCGGAAGGGAACAAGAAAAATTCCACAAAATGATGACGATGGTGTGGGAAGTTCGGTAAATTATAAACACCAATTACTAGGTATAATAAGGTCAACAAGCCAAAGATAAACCCATCAATCGTCATCCACTCCCAAGAGTAAACCAGTTGTTCACGGTACAATTCTGATTTTGAAAAAATAACGATAAATAATAAAATAGCTAAATAGAAAATGGAAAACATACTAAAGTCAACAACAAATGAATACAAGATAGCACCAATTAATAAAATAATCGTTGGATAATAGGCTCTTTTAACACGATCAGCAATCCCACGTCCCATAATTAATAATGCAAAGCCTAAAACAATACTCGGAATTTGAATAATAATATGAGAACGGAAGGGGTTAATATCTCTTAACCAATGCACTTGAGTGAAGGCTTCTGGAATAGTGGCTAGGAGCACCATCATAATTCCTGAAAAATAAAGTAAAACCACTTCCAGCTTGTGGGCAATTTCCAAAGTAATTTGTTTCAGCAATTGACGATAGTGAGTATCCAACTTTTGGCTTAAGTGTTTTGTAAAGAACAAACAGCCAATTAAGAAAGGAATAATATAATAGAATAAACGATAGAGCAATAACCACAAAACAATAATTTCACGATCGACACCTAAGTTGCTCAGTCCTAAAATCATCATGACATCAAAACTACCTAAAGCCCCTGGAATCATCGAAGCAATCCCAATAATCGAAGCTGCTACATATAAAGGAACAATATCAATTAAAGGAATCGGTACATCTAATAAGTAACCAATACTGATAAAGGTAATTAAAACACCTGTCCATTCTAAAAACGAAGAAACAACTAAAGATAAGCGATTTTTTGCATCGAGGTTACCAAAGGAACTATTTTTTTGGAAATGTAAAATAAGATAAAGTAATGGGAAATAAAGACCGCCACCTAATAACCAAATCCAATATTGCTGTAAATAAGCCATTTTTGGATCAAACTGAACAAGGAAAAAGCAAAGAATACTATAAATAGATAGACCGGATAACACAAAAAGTAAAATATGGGTTAACGCAGGTAAAATTTTCTTTTCCTCTGTTTTATTTCCATAAAATTCAGAACGAAGTCCCATGCTGACCAAACCACCGAATCCACCAATATTATTGATTGTATTGACAATCCAGCTAGATTCAAGGAGTTCCCGTTTTGAGACTTTCAAGTTTAAAATGCGATTTAATGTTAAGTCATAATTTAGCATCGGAGTAACGGAAACTAAACCGATAACCATCATCAATAACAATTTCCATAGCGGAATCTCATCAAAAATCTGTTTTAACTGTTCAAATGAGATCGTTTTACCAATTGATAAAAGTTGGGCAACAACAATAATTGAGACCGCAATAACAAACAGTGTTTTTAGTAATCCTGTATGCGTTTTGATCCAATGAATAATTTGTTTCATTTAGACACCTTCATTTCCTTTAAGAATTTTTCGATTGTTTTATTAAAAATATCTGGTGAGTTTTTGGCAAATAAATGACCCTGTTTATTTACCAAGACCAATTTGCCAGCAGGAATGGCATCAGCAATCGCCCGTGAATGGGAAAGCGCAATTAAATCTCGACTGCCAGTAATAACAAGAGTAGGACAGGGGATGTGTTCTAAATCTTGTTTTGTCAGTCCAGTATCTTCAAATAACAGAGCCACGATAGGGAGCCGTGCGCGCAATTTTTTTGAAAAAAAGGCGCCAATACGACAAAACCAATATTGAAAATAAGTGGCAATCGTTACATATTTTTTCAGACCAGACATGGTGACATTTCCAGAATTTAAGACGAGTTTATTGACGAAATCAGGATATAAATGGGTAAAAACCATGGCAATATTTGCTCCGTCACTAAAGCCCAATAAATTAATTTTTGTTAAGTGTTCTTGTTGAATAATACCAGCTAAATCTTCTGCCAAAAGCGGAAAAGTTAATTGACTTTGTGTATTGGTGGAACGTCCATGTCCGCGGGTATCCACCGCAATAACTTGATACTCTTTGGAGAAATAAGAAATTTGATAATTAAAAAAAGTATGATCATTGCCATTACCATGAAGTAACACAAGGGGGTAATTTGTTTCTTTGCCAAAAATTTGATAAAAAATTTGACTGCCATCTATTGTTTGAAAATATTTTTCTATTGTCATTCTCCGTCACCTATCTCATCTATAATCAATCGAGTCCTCTCTCATTATAGAGTCTTTTGTCTTTTTTTTGTAATAAAAAACAGAAAATTTTCCGAACAGTTTTGTAAGGTGTTGTAATATAGTGTGATATAGTAGAAGATAGCCACCTAAAAATTAGACTAGAGGAGGGAAAGTTGATGTCTTTAATCGTTTTAATTGGTGCACAAGCTGTCGGGAAAATGACCGTTGGCAAGGCTTTAGAAAAGCAGTTAGATGCTAAATTACTATTTAATCATCAAACCATTGACTTATTTGCAAACTATCTTGGGTATACGGAACGTGCGTTTCAATTGTCTGATTCCGTTAGAAAGGAACTTTTTCATGCCTTTGTAGAAAATCCAGCCACAAATACAACAAAAAACATTATTTTTACAGTGGTGATTGCTTTTGATCAAGAACAGGATTTTCAATTTTTAGAAGAAATATCAGAAATTTTTCTTAGTAAACATGAGTCCGTTTATTTCGTCGAACTCGTCTCTTCAACAGAAATCCGCCTAGAACGGAATGTTCATCCAGAGCGGCTAGAGGCAAAACCTTCAAAACGCGATGTCGACTTTTCTCGAAAAGAATTACTCAATACCTTTAAAGAACATCGATTAGTAAGCCACGAAGGTGAACTAGAAAGTACATTTCCAAATGTAAAAATAACGAAAATAAATAATTCAAACATGACACCAGAAGAAGTAGCAACGAAGATAATTGCTACTTTTGGTTTGACATAATGTGAAAGGAA
Source organism: Enterococcus sp. GC34 (assembly GCF_040886645.1). Lineage (NCBI taxonomy): Bacteria > Bacillati > Bacillota > Bacilli > Lactobacillales > Enterococcaceae > Enterococcus > Enterococcus sp. GC34. The sequence goes on along the minus strand of NZ_JBFOEF010000007.1, from coordinate 28,834 downwards.
CATCGGAATCAATGAAAAAGTTTTTTAAATATCTCGGTAGCTTGATGGTCCTTCTTTTAAGCATAGCTTTAATTTTGATAGGATATTTAACCTTTCGAGAGTTTCGACCACGAGCGGTTGAACCAGTTGCTATAAATAAACAATTTTCAGAGCAAACCATCGAAAAAAAGCAATCCATTTCTTTAGTCACGTATAACATAGGCTATGCCGGCCTAGGACAAACAGAAGATTTTTTTATGGACGGTGGCAAAACTGTCCAACCAGTTAATAAGGCAATGGTCCAACAGAATTTAACAGGCATTGAAGGAACTTTAAAAGAATTACCAGCGATGATTTACTTATTCCAAGAAGTCGATCGTCGCTCGCAACGTTCTTATGAAGTCAATCAAGAGGAAGAATTACAAAAACAGCTACAGCTGAACAGCGCATTTGCTTATAACTTTAAGGTAGATTATGTGCCCATTCCTTGGCCGCCGATTGGACGAGTAGAAAGTGGTTTATTAACATTATCAAATGAAAAAATAACAGAGGCCAAACGCATTGCTTTACCAAATCCCTTTCGTTGGCCCGTTAGCATTAGTAACTTAAAACGAGCGCTTCTAGAAACGCGCTTTCCAATTAAAGGCACAGACAAAGAATTAGTGGTTTTTAACTTACATTTGGAAGCCTATGACAATGGGGAAGGGAAGATTGCTCAAAGCAAAAAGTTAGCTGACGTATTATCCCAAGAATACGCTAAAGGAAACTATGTAATTGCTGGAGGTGACTTTAATCAAGTTTTCAAAGGCAGTCATCGATATCCTGACTTAGGGGAAGCTGGTTGGGTACCAGGAGAAATTGATCCAGCAGACTTACCTAAACATTTTTCACTTGCTTATGATGACCAACAACCGACTGTGCGGGTGCTTAATAAGCCTTACACTGGCTCCTATGAAACATCCCAAGTGTATGTAATTGATGGTTTTATTGTTTCTGATAATGTGGCTGTTCATAGCGTGAAAACAAAGGACGAACAATTTAAATATACAGATCACCAACCTGTGAAGATGGAAGTTGGGTTGAAATAGAAAAAAGGAGGAGATAGATGAAATTAGGAATTATTGCCGCAATGGATTTAGAGCTTCAAAAATTATTGGAATATTTTCCACCACAACGAAAGATACAGCTAGCAAAAAATACATTTTATATTTATGAACAAAAAACATCGCAAGTCATTATGGTTTGTGCAGGACAAGGAAAGACGAATGCTGCGCTATATAGTCAAATACTTATTGATTCATTTCAAATAGAACAACTAATTAATATCGGTATTTGTGGCTGTTTAAATGAAAAACTGCAACTCTTTGAGATGGTGCTAGGTGAGGAATACTGCCATTACGATATTCGTGAAAGACAGTCAATCAATAAATTTCCTTATCAGCTGTACTATAAAGGAGATAAAGGAATGCTGGCCGAACTTCAACATCTAGATGAAAAGATAAAGTGTGTTCGTTTTGGAACTGGAGAAGGCTTCGTTTGTGACACAACTGAAAAAAGAAACTTAATTGAACAATTCTCTATTGACTGTGTGGATATGGAATCCGCAGCTATTGCACAATGCTGCTTTTTAAATGATTGCGCTTTTGTTTCTATAAGAATTATTTGCGATAGAGCGGATGCTAACGCAGTCAAAGTAACAGAAGATACACAAACACAGGCAATGGAAAAAGTATTTGAATTGGTCTGTGCATATATAAATTAAAAAAGAAAGAGCTTGGAACAAAAATCCAGAAAGATTTTTGTTCCAAGCTTAAAAAGTAATATAGGTTGGGGATAAAAGTAACATTGTTATTGTTCCAATTATTTTACAGATAGCCTTTAGTAATAGAGTGAGTGGAATTTAACATATTTGCTGGCGTTCCTGTAAAAAGAAGCTGTCCGCCATTTTCTCCACCTTCGGGACCTAGTTCAATCAACCAGTCGGCACTTTTAATCACATCAATGTGATGTTCTAATAAAATTAAGCTGTTTCCTTCTTCTACCATTCGATTGAAAAGTTGAAGACTTTGTTGGATATCAATTAAGTGTAAGCCATCTGTAGGTTCATCCATTAAATAGATAGCTTTTTTTTGGTGAAGTGTGTCTGCTAATTTTACCCTTTGCAATTCGCCACCAGATAATGTTGAGAGCGATTGATTGAGTTTAAGATAGCTTAAGCCAACTTCTAGTAAATTTTTTAATGAAAGAGCAAAAGGCTGGTCTTTGAAAAAATCATAGCCATCTTTAACGCTTAAAGCTAGTACTTCAACGATATTTTTTCCGTTATACAGATAATGAAGCACCTCTTCTTTGTAACGCGTTCCGTGACAGGTTTCGCAAATACTAGTAACATCCTCCATAAAAGACATATCGGAGACAATTATGCCTTTCCCCTTGCAAGTAGGACAGGCGCCTTTGGAATTATAGCTAAATAAAGCTGGACTAACATGATTTTCTTCCGCAAACAGTTTGCGGACCTTATCAAAAATATTGAGATATGTCATTGGTGTGGATCGTAAATTTGCGGTAATGCTTTTTTGTGAAAGATGAATAATTTCTTGGTTATCAGCTTGGGCTTTTTGATAAATTTCTTCCGCTAATGATGATTTACCTGAACCAGCGACCCCACAAATAACAGTCAAAACTCCTAACGGAACTTCGACAGATAGATTGTTTAAATTATGCAGTGTCGCATGTTCGATTGTTAAAGACTTCCTTGCTTTTCTTGGTTGGTCGTTTAAAGGGAGCGGCTCTTGAAGCGCTTGACTAGTCAAGGTTTTGGAGGCTAAAAATGCGTCATACGTTCCTGAAAACTGGACATGGCCACCATTTTCGCCTGCGAAAGGTCCTATATCGATGATAAAATCAGCTTCTCTAATTAATTGTGGATTGTGTTCCACCAGAACCACGGTGTTTCCTTTATTTTTTAAATTGAGCAACGCACGACTGATCCGTTCGATGTCCTTTGGATGTAAGCCAGCACTTGGTTCATCTAAAATATACATAATATCGTTTAAGGCGCTGTTTACATACTTAGCAATTTTAATCCGCTGTGCTTCACCACCAGAAAGTGTTTCAGTTGCTCGTCCTAATGTGAGGTAGGAGAGACCGATATTAATTAATGCTTCTAGACGTACAAGTAGCTCTTCTTGAATAGTTTTTATTAAGGATAGGTCCATTGAACGAATAAAAGAATGTAATTCAGTGAGTGGCATGTCAACAGCATCAGCAATACTTTTCTGATTAATTTTGCAGCTACGAACACGTTCATTGACTCTACTTCCTAAACAATCAGGACATCTTTTTACGGTAACAAAGTGATTAAGGTATTTTTGATGACGTTTGCCTTCGTCTGTATGCAATATGCTACGTTGCATGCGCGGGACGATTCCTTCATACAAAGCTGTATGAGGCCACTCTTTGGGTGGATTAGCTAGTTTTTGTTGTGGAGCATATAAAAATAATGCTAACTCTTCAGGAGAATAGTCCTTGATTTTTTTATCCAAATCAAATAGACCACTATGGGCATAACGTTTCCACCGCCAGTTGCCAACTGTAAATGTGGGGAAATCGATAGGGCCTTCGTTTAATGATTTGTCAAAATCAACTAGCTGATGAAGATTGATTTCGGTAATCTTTCCTAAGCCATCACATGTGGGACATTTTCCATCCGGATGATTAAACGAAAAAGTATCTGAATAACCAACAAATGGAGAACCTGCTCGTGAGAACAACAAACGTAAAAACGTATAAATATCTGTATACGTTCCCACTGTCGAACGAGAATTACCTGCTACTTTTTTCTGGTCAATGACAATTGCAACAGGAAGATTCTCGATTTTTTCAACTTCTGGACGACCATATTTGGGTAAGTAGTTTTGAACAAACGAACTAAATGTATCATTTAGTTCACGACGTGATTCAGCGGCTAATGTGTCAAATACTAAGGAGGACTTTCCTGAACCCGAAAGTCCAGTAACAACAGTTAGTTGCTTTTTAGGGATATTGACAGAGATATTCTTCAAATTATTTTGTGTTGCGTGCTTAATTTCAATCCATTCCATTAAAAAACCTCCGTTTCTATTCTATTTTAGCATATAAAAAGAACCTAGCCTAAAAGTTGAACATTGGAATTTTCAAGAGAACTTTACTTTTTAATCGCTTTCATTTATGCTATAAGTAATACAGATTTTTTATCTGTATTAATAGATAAAGGATGTGACTTATGAAGAAGTCGATTTTGTTCAAAAAGTTAGGGATTATTTTATTAATTAGCCAAACACTGGTAGGGGTACCAATGTTGGCACAAGAAAGTATACTAGAAACAACCGTTCAAACAGAGACGGAATCAGTAACAACAGAAACCAGTCAGACTGTAGCTAATTTGGAATCTGAAACTACTAGCCAAACGGTGATGCAGGAAAAAGAATCCTCTTCGGCAATCGCCGAAAGCAGTAGCCGAAATGTGGTGGCAGTAACTACTGAAACCACAAATGAGATACAAAATAGTGATACAGATGAAAAAGCTGTTTCTGCAGAGAGTGTTTTTTCAGAAGCAGATTATAAACAAGCAACTGCACTGGAGTTAGCAACTTTAGTAAGAGAAAAAAAGGTAACGAGCGAAGAATTAGTAAAAATTGCGTTGGCCATCACTAAACGTGAAAATCCTACATTAAATGCGGTCATTACTTTACGAGAAGAAGCGGCTTTGACAGAAGCAAAAGCTTTACAAGATACAGGTCAACCATTTCTAGGTGTGCCGCTCTTACTAAAAGGGTTAGGACAATCCTTGAAAGGTGAAAGCAACACGAACGGTTTTGGTTTTCTCCAAGATCAAGTAGCTGGTGGGACATCGACCTTTGTCAAAGCACTACAAAATGCCGGATTCATAATCATTGGTCAAACGAATTATCCAGAATTAGGTTGGAAGAATATTTCAGATTCAAAGTTATATGGCGTTTCCGTCAATCCATGGAATCCTAACCATTATTCAGGTGGTTCTTCAGGCGGAGCGGGTGCTAGTGTTGCCGCGGCATTTGTTCCCATTGCTTCTGGAAGTGATGCTGGTGGTTCTATCCGCATCCCTGCTTCTTGGACAGGCACCGTAGGCTTGAAACCTTCTAGAGGAGTAATCATTGGCAATTCTAATAGTGCAAAAGGTCAAACTGTTCACTTTGGTTTAAGTCGAACCGTGGCGGATACAAATGCATTGTTTGAAACCTTATTAACCAAAAAAGATCTTCCTGCGGGACATTTAAGTCAAGCGCAACCCATTGCTTATACAACAGAATCCCCTGCCGGAACGCCTGTAAGTGCCGAAGCAAAAGAGGCGGTCGCTGAAGCTGTTGCTTTTTTAAAAGACCAAGGGTACACATTGGTTGAAGTGAAGCACCCTGTTGATGGGGAACGTCTAATGAAAAATTATTATACTGTAGCTGCTGGCTCAGCAGGAATTGCCGATTTTATGGCGCGGCAGAAATTGAAAAGACCGCTTGAACGAAATGATGTAGAACTGTTAACATGGGCGCTTTTTCAAACAGGAAAAAATATAACGAGTGAAGAGACAACTGCGGCTTGGACAGATATTGCTTTACAAGCACAAGCGATGGACGAATTTTATAAACAGTATCCTATCTTATTAACACCAACGACGGCTGCCACGGCACCTAGTATTGATAATCCGTTACTAAAACCAGAACATGCAGCACAGATGGAAAAAATTGATCAATTGTCACCAACAGAACAAAAACAATTGATTTATGACCAATGGCTGACGGCGTTCACATATACACCGTTTACACAACAAGCAAATTTATTTGGACATCCATCATTAAGTGTGCCAACTTACGTTTCAAAAGAAGGACTGCCTTTGGGGATTCAATTTAATAGTGCATTAAGTGAAGACCGAACATTGCTACAATTAGGTGCTTTATTTGAAAATAACCACAAGATAAATCAACCACATGTAGAAGAACCAGACAAAGACAAAGAACCAGATGCAAGTGGCGAACCAGAAAAAGACAAAGACCCAAATGCAAGCGGCGAGCCAGACAAAGATAAAGAACCAGATGCAAGTGGCGAACTAGATAAAGATAAAGAACCAGATGCAAGCGGCGAGCCAGATAAAGATAAAGAACCAGATGCAAGCGGCGAACTAGATAAAGATAAAGAACCAGATGCAAGCGGCGAGCCAGAAAAAGACAAAGAGCCAAATGCAAGCGGCGAACCAGACAAAGACAAAGAACCAAATGCAAGTGGCGAGCCAGAAAAAGACAAAGAGCCAGATGCAAGTGGCGAACCAGAAAAAGACAAAGAAACAAAAACAAGTGAAGGACCAATCGAAGGAAAAGATCAAAACCAAAACCAAAACCCAGACAAAGCTGGAAAAACTACTAGTGAGTCATCCTTAGATAATTCGCTGAAATCATCAGCAAATCAGGGAACCAAATCAACAGGAAGTACGCATGCTTTTTCTGATAAAAATATGATTGGGAAAAAAGAACAGCTTCCCAAAAAAGTATTACCAAAAGCAGGTGCAGAAGTACCTAGTACTTTCTGGATTGTTTTAGGAGGAGCTTTCTTAGTAACGAGTGGAACGATTTATATAAGGAAAACTAGAAAACGATAACCAGTGAAGGCTGGAGACAATTTATCCCCAATTGTCTCCAGCCTTTTTTCTTTGGTATACTAAAACCAATAGGGAAATGGAGGCGAAAGTAATGAGGGCGTTTGAGAAGATTCCAGAGTTTCAGCAATGGCAAAAAGTTGAAGCTATTCACCGTGGTTGGTCAACTGATTTAAAGTTTAAAGTTACCAAAAATCAAGAAACCTTTTTATTGCGAATTTTTCAACAAGAAGAGTTATTAGCCAAACAACAAGAATATCAATTTATCAAAAAAGTAGCGGCGTTAGGATTTCCCAGTTCTAAACCTTTTTTATGTGCACTTATTCCTGAAAGTGAACAAGGATACATGTTATTAACGTATCTAGAAGGTGAAGACTTAAGCGATGTTTTACCCGCTCTTTCTCCCAAAAGACAACTGAACTTAGGCGTAGAGGCGGGCCACTATTTAAACAAAATCCATAAGCTTTTGTTGCCTGAAAGGATTAGTCAAAGAGAGATTGCGCAAAATTTATACGAAAAAAAGCAGAGCCAACTAAATAAGTATAAGGAATCTCAATTTTGTATGCCGTACCAGCAGCCAATAATTTCATATTTAGAAAAACAATTACCGTTATTGCAACAACGGCCTGTAGTTTATCAGCATGGAGATTTCCATGTGGGAAATTTTATTTACTTGCCAACTAGGCAGGTCGGTGTGATTGATTTTAATCGATGGGATTTTGGGGATCCTTATGAAGACTTTTACAAGTTACAATTTTTTTCAAGAAAAGTTTCGCCATTGTTTGCTTATGGTCAATTACAAGGTTATTTTGCTGGGAAAGTTCCTACCTTATTTTGGCAGTTTCAAAAGCTTTATACTTTTCACGCAGGACTCTATTCTTTAGTTTGGGCACTGAGCTTTGGTGAAAAAGAAATCAGGACTATGGAACAGCAATACCAACAATTACTAGAGGACTATAATTGTGGAGAATTACTAGTTCCCAAATGGTTTTCAACTATCCAAAGAAAGGGATTGAGATTTTAGGTTTATTTCGATAGAATAAAAATAAAAACAGGAGTTTAAGGAATGAAACTAAACGGGATTATTATGATAGCAGTTGTTGGAAGCGTTTTATCTGGCTGTGGTTGGCAAAAATCGAAAGAGGAATCACAGAAAGTACAAACCGTACAAACAAACAATGTAAATACTGAAGAAACAAGAGCGATTTCAGCAACCGAAGTTAGTCAAACCACGGCGTTGGAATTAGAGCAAACAACGCAAACACAAGAATTAACTGAATTAGTTACAGAAGAAGGGACGATTTGGAATCAGCAAAAAGCAAAACAGTTAGGACAATACATGGAAACCTGGGGTCAAGAACGCAATCAGAACTATCAAGCGTACCAACCAGGTCACTCTGTAGCTTTTTACACGATTCAAGTGCCTGATGATTTATTGAGTTATGAACCTAAAATACAACCAGCTATTGGGAACAATCCCATTTGGTTAAATTGGTCAGAAACTGGCAACGAAGGGGGTTATTGTCTGGTGGCAGTATACTCTGACAGTGCGACACAAGTTGCCCAGAAGCATGTCTATTTATTTACTTTAGTGAATGGTGAAGCCAAAGTTTATGTGAGTAAAGAACAGCCAGTAGAAGAGCAACCTTATTTGTTTTTAAAAGAAACAAGTAATACAGAACTGAAAGAACAATTCACAAACCTTGTGAATAATCTTTAATTTTTTATTTAATCAAAAGGAAAAGAAAATTTATCATTGACAAAGTATCCGCTTTCATTTTATTCTGTAGCTACCCCTTGGGAAAGGGCAAAAGGAAGTTTTGAAAGGGATGGAAGAAAAAATGAAGGAAACAAGTTTAGTAATTATTAAGCCAGATGGCGTTGAACGAAAGTTAGTTGGCAAAATCATTCAACGTTTTGAAGATAAAGGTATTGACTTATTGCACCTTAAATTCGAACGACTAACAGTAGAAACAGTGAAGGAACATTATGAGCACTTAAAAGATGAACTATTTTTCCCTGAATTATTAGCCTATATGACAAGTGGCCCAGTGGTTGTGATGGTCGTTGTAGGGGACAATGTGGTTAAAAAAGTGCGTAAATTAGTTGGAGCAACGAATCCGTTAGATGCTGAAAGTGGCACCTTACGAGCGGATTATGGGTTGTCTGTCACCAAAAATTTAATCCATGCTTCTGATTCTGTCCAATCAGCAAAAATTGAGATGCAACGGTTCTTTGGTTAATCAGCGAAAAAGAAGCAATCCTTTATTTTTTATAAAGGATTGCTTCTTTTTTATTAATTGTCAGAATATTCCGCTTAAATGGTTGACATCTGGAGGTAGAAGAGTAGTATAGACTACATACTAAATACTAAATACTAAATACTAAATGACTGCGTGTGCTTCAGGAGGATAAAATGATAACAAGTGATGAATTGACAGAAAACCTTAGTCCGTTTGAATTAAGTCTATTTTTAGAGAAGAAATTACATGAAGAAAATCATAATTTAGAAACATTGTTAAATGCAGGGCGAGGCAATCCTAATTGGACGGCGCCAACACCAAGGGAAGCCTTTTTTTTATTAGGTCAATTTGCTACAAAAGAAACGTTAAGAGAGGGGAGCGAACAAACGGCTGGTATGATTCAGCCAAGTTTTGGTAGAACGCAACGCTTCTTAAACTTTTTAGCAGAAAATCCTAGCAAAGGGGCAACCTTCTTACAAGAAATTTGGACAGCAGAGCATAACTATTTTGGGATGGATAAGGAAATGTGGTTAGATGCCATGTTAGACTATGTGATTGGGGATAATTATCCGAATCCTGTTCGTTGCTTGAAGGCGTGTGAACAACCGATTAAAGCATATTTAAATCAAGAATTATTTTCCAGCGAAGCGCAACCGTTTGATATTTTTGCCGTTGAAGGTGGTACAGCAGGGATTTGTTACTTGTTTGATACGTTGGCAAATAATTATTTACTAGAAAAAGGTGATCGTATTGCGTTGTTATTACCAACGTTTGCTCCTTATCTAGAAATTCCAGAACTACCACGTTATGATTTTGACGTGGTTAAAATCAAAGCAGAGCAAATGATTATTGATGGAAAAACGACGTATCAATACTCAAACAAGGAAATTGATAAACTAAAAGACCCGTCCATCAAAGCGGTTTTTGTCGTAAATCCCAGCAATCCAACTGCTAATGCTATGGGAAAACCTACCATTGAACAAATCAAACAAATCGTTGCAGTGGATAACCCTAAGTTAATGATTTTAACAGATGACGTTTACGGAACTTTTGTGCCAGCTTTCCGTTCACTATTTACGGAGTTACCTTACAATACAGCTTGTATCTATTCTTATTCTAAATACTTTGGCGCTACCGGTTGGCGTGTGGGGACCATTGCGGTCAGCCAAGAGAACATCTTTGATCAATTATTAAAAGAATTGCCAGTGGCTCGAAAAATGGAATTACAGGCACGTTATGCTACATTGAATGCAGACACAAGCCAAATTAACTTTATCAGCCGCTTAGTCGCAGACAGCCGCGATATTGCGTTGAACCATGCAGCGGGACTTTCTTCTATTCAGCAAGCAATGATGGCTTTATTTAGTTTGTATGCTTTGTTAAAAGACGGTCAAGCATATAAAGACGAAGTGATGGATATCTGTCATACGCGTGAAAAGCTCTTGTTCCGCACCTTAGGCATTGAAGAGCCTTTAGCAAGTTTAAATACAGCATACTATTGTGAAATTAACTTTAGAGATTGGACAGAAAAACGTTATGGCCCAGAATTTTCAAGTTATTTAACGAAATCGTGGACGATCACAAAAGTATTAACCTCTTTAGCAGAAAAAGAAAAATTAATGCTTTTAAAAGCGGATGCTTTCGGGAGTGACAAATGGTCAGTTCGAATTTCTTTAGCCAATTTAGCTACTAACCAATATAGTGAAGTTGGTAAACGAATGATTCGCCTATCTGAACACATTAAAGAAGAGTGGTTGCGCCAAAAGCGCCAAGCAATTAAATAAAAAAACGCTAAGTCTCTTAAGCTACAGGAGACTTAGCGTTTTTGTTTATTATTTATTCATTTTTCCGTCAGTTTTGGTTTATAAATGTTTGCTACACTGGAGATAAGAGGAAATTAAGCGTTTATAAAAAGGAGAAAAGTGAATGAAACATATTAAAGGAATGTTGGTTTTTATCGGATTATTTATTTTGGTTGGTTGTGCGCCAGATCAAGAGTCAACGAAACAAACAACAAGTGGACCGCAAGAGACAAAGCAAGTGAAGCAAGTTACCGTCACCAATCAAACGACTTCTGCGGTGGAAAAACAAGCGCCGACTAAAAATGACGAACTGATTGCTAATCAATTGACTTTTGATTCTCATGAATACACGTACGAAGTGGTTACAGGGGCCACACAAACGACATTTGGGACAACCCCACCAGCAAAATATACACCAGAAGAAAAAAAGGAAAAAATGTTTTGGTCCAATCAACCGCCTTTGGGATTAATGACGGGTAACTATTATAAAAATGAAGGTGTATTTACTGGCGGAAATTACGGCATTGTAGAGATTATTACGGAACCTGAAACGCAACGGATTCTGAATGTTGAGTTTACAGAGTTTGCTAGTGATCCTTATTACGATACACGCTATTCGGGTGTCAACAAACGCCTGTCGGATTATCCTGAATTTCAAGCAAGCAACACGCGTACAGACGATACGTTAGTCACCGTTGTTAATGGTATTACTTATGTAGAAAAACAAATGCGTGACGAAAATCGTGTCACAGGTAATTTTTATACGGTACGCGGTTCATCAACTTCTGCTCGTGAAGGTTTAATGCCTTTAGCAGCAGAGATGGACACTTGGCTAAAAGAGCCATCGAAAGAAACGTATATCGGTTACGCAGAAGATTTAGGTAATGGCCTAATCGGTCGACTTCAAGTGATAACAGAAGAGCAGAAAATAAAACATGTCAGCTATGATGAATACTTTTCAGATGAACAGGAAAAAATCACAGAAACAGCCCTGCGGCCTTTTTATCGTCAATCGAAATATTATTCACCAGGATATAATAAACAAACCAACAATTCTTTTATTCATTTTGTAGATGCACTAACAAAGGCCATTACGACACAACAAACTTTATCCGTTAACGAAGAACAAGAGCTACAGCATTCGTCTTTTACTACTTATCAAAGATTGGCTGAAAAAATCAGCACGTTTCAAAATTCATTGAAGGAATAAGAAAAACGAAAGTAGGGCATAAGTCGTTTCGACTTATGCCCTACTTTCGTAATCTTAAGATTATCAGCTAAACCAAAGTGAGTTCTTTTTAAAGAAATACTTTTATTTTAGCCTTTTATAGATCTAAATAATTTTCTAAGTAATCTGCTAAACCATCTTGATCATTTGTTTTTTCAGTGACATCGTTGGCTACGGATTTAATTTTATCCGTGGCATTGTTCATAGCAACACCCCAACCAGCATAACTTAACATTTCTTCGTCATTATGTTCATCGCCAAAAGCAATGATATCAGCTGGTTTGACAGATAAAAAGTTCGCCACTTGATCAACGCCATGGGCCTTTTGAATTCCTTTTGCGACCATTTCTAAAATAGGCATTGGACCGCCCCAAGTGCGGACATCAATATAATCACCATATTGTTTTGTCAATGTATCAGCAACTTTTTCAGCTTGGTTTGGCGTGGTCCGAACCATCATTGAGGTAGGATTGCTTCGTAAATTTTTAGCATTAAGTAAATTATCTAAGGTTGCTTTGGAAGCAAAAAATTTCGGATCGAACCCATCTAACGTATCGATATAAAATGTTTCTTTGTTTTCAGCAGCAACAAAATCTAATTGTAATTCTTTTTTCTGTGCCAAAATGTCAAAGACTAGGTCACGCTCAATATTGGCTTCGCTTTCCAAGTCCCATTTTTTCTCTGGAATGTGGACTAAAGCGCCGTTAAAGTTAACCATAGGGGTCGTTAGGCCAAGTTGTTGGTAAAATTGATGACTCATTCTATAGGGACGTCCAGTGGCAATACTGACGTAATGACCGTTGTCAATCGCTTTTTTTAGTGTTTGTTCGGTTTTTGGACTGATTAAAGACTGTGCATTTAATGTTGTGCCGTCTAAATCAATAGCAATTAATTTTTTCAAGTAAAAATTCCTCCTAAATGCCTTTTACTCAGTCTAGCATAAAACCGAAGATTATCAAGGGGAGAAGTATGTTCATTTATAAGGTTTAAAAAAAAGCTTAAGAAGTATGCTACACTAAAATAAACCGTTTGAAAAAGGAGCGCAGAGCATCTTGAAAAATTCTAGAAATTATTTACGAGTGATCACCTTAATCTATTGTATCTATATGTGGTTATTTGCTACTCATTTTCATTTTATGGCGTTGAACGTGTTGTTAGCCTATATTCCAATTGAACTTAGTTATCTTTTAAACGCAGAAAAACGTAAAAAGGATTGGTTGATAGGTTTTGCTTGGTTAATTTTTTATCCTAATGCACCGTACCTATTTACGGATTTTTTCATTTAGAAACGTTATCTATTTATCGAGGCTTTAATACGATTTTTGCAAACCAAATTGGTGATTGGTGGGCGTTTGTTTGCTTAACTAGCGGGATTGTTATATATGGACTTTTAGGGATGAAAACAGTAACAACTGTTAGCCAGAAATTGCAAAGTTATTGCGGCTATAGAACAATTATAGGCTTTCAAGCCAGCCTTCATTTCTTGTCTGCTTTGGCGATTTATGTTGGACGTTTTGATCGATTACACAGTGTCTATCTTTTTATGAATCCGATTGAAACAGTGAAAATTATCTTTTTTGACTGGTCCCTTCAAAAATTAATGTTTATTTTATTAATGATGTTTCTACAGATGCTGTTGTTTGGGTTAATCCAATTATTAGGAAAAGAAGAAGCAATGTAAAGCTTTTTCTTTTTTTATATCCGCAAAATACGAACATTATATAGATAAATATATATAATAGTTAATATTTTGTTGTAAAAAGATAGCGATTCTCTTATAATCAAAGAGTAATTATTCGAAAACATGGATTTTAAGGGAGAGAAGTGCAATTATGAATACGTTTTTCAAATTAAAGGAAAACAAGACAACGGTATCAACTGAAATAATGGCGGGGGTTACGACCTTTTTTGCAATGAGTTATATTTTATTTGTTAATCCGTCCATTCTTTCAGAAACAGGGATGCCTTTTCAGGCTGTTTTTTTAGCGACCATTATTGCTTCAATCATCGGTACATTAATTATGGGGCTGTTTGCTAATGTACCTTACGCTCAAGCGCCGGGAATGGGACTCAATGCTTTCTTCACGTTTACGGTCGTTTTTGGGATGGGGTATACTTGGCAACAAGCATTAGCAATGGTTTTTATTTGTGGTTTGATTAATATTTTGATTACAGTGACAAAAATTCGCAAAATGATTATTAAAGCAATTCCAGAGAGTTTACAACATGCTATTGGTGGTGGGATTGGAATTTTTGTCGCTTATGTGGGGTTGAAAAATGCTGGTTTACTAAGTTTCACAGTACAAGCAGAACCTAAAAATGGTGTTGTGAATGGTTCGAGTATCGTGCCCGCTTTAGGAAATTTTGATAATCCAGCCATTATTTTGGCGGTAATTGGGTTAGTTTTAACAACGATTTTAGTTGTAACCAATGTTCGTGGGGCTATTTTAATTGGCATTGTGGTTACTACGTTAGTCGCAATTCCAATGGGGGTGGTAGACACTGCTTCGGTTGATTGGCATGCTAATTCGTTGGGCAATTCATTTAAAGAATTAGGTACAACTTTTGGCGCTGCTTTTGGTGCTGAGGGCTTACAGTCATTGTTTAGCGATTCTTCAAAAATTCCTCAAGTTTTAATGACCATTATTGCCTTCAGTTTATCAGATACGTTTGATACAATTGGAACATTTATCGGTACGGGACGTCGAACAGGAATTTTCTCTAAAGAAGATGAATTAGCTTTAGAAGATAGTAAGGGTTTCAGCACTAAAATGGACAAAGCTCTATTTGCAGATGCTATTGCAACATCTATCGGTGCGATTTTTGGTACATCGAATACGACAACTTATGTAGAAAGTGCAGCAGGAATCGGTGCGGGTGGTCGAACAGGTTTAACATCGGTAGTGGTAGCAATTCTATTTGCCCTAAGTAGTCTTTTTTCACCACTTATTGCTATTGTGCCGGCACAAGCTACGGCTCCAGCGTTAATTTTAGTGGGAATTATGATGTTAGCTTCTTTCAAAGACATCAATTGGACGGATTTAGAAGATGCGATTCCAGCATTTTTTGCTTCAATTTTCATGGGATTATGTTATAGCATCTCTTATGGGATTGCTGCTGGGTTCATCTTTTATGCAGTGGTGAAAGTAGTCAAAGGAAAAGCCAAAGAAGTTTCACCAATTATTTGGGTCATTGATGCGTTGTTTATCTTAAACTTTGTAATCTTAGCTATTTTATAGTAAACAGAAGTGAGGCTGAGATAACAGCGGTTAGCTTCGAAGGTGTTGCATTTGTTCAGCTATTTATCTTAAGCCCAAGTGTTAAGAAGTCTGGCAGATTGGTCGTTTTGGCCGGTCTGCCAGACTTTTTTTAAAAGAATTTTCTTTTGAGAGATTCACTCTTTTAGAGTATAGTGGTAGGTGAAGAGGTGATAAGGTGGATAAAAGTATGAAAATAAAATGGAAGCAGAATTTGTTAGTCGCATGGATTGGTTGCTTTTTTACAGGGGCGAGTATTAGCTTAGTTATGCCATTTATTCCAGTATATGTTGAACAATTAGGGACGCCTAAGAGTCAAGTAGAGTTGTTTTCTGGATTGGCAATTTCTGTCACGGCGTTTGCTGCTGCGATTGTTGCACCGATTTGGGGAAATTTAGCTGATCGAAAAGGTCGGAAAATTATGATGATTCGGGCTGCAGCAGGAATGACGATCACGATGGGGGCGTTAGCATTTGTCCCTAATGTATACTGGCTGTTGATTATGCGTTTTATGAACGGGATTTTATCCGGCTATATTCCTAACGCAACAGCGATGATTGCGTCGCAGGCGCCAAAAGAGAAAAATGGCTGGGCTCTAGGAACATTATCAACAGGTGCAATTGCTGGGACGTTAATTGCGCCATCGATTGGCGGTGCGTTGGCACAGTGGTTTGGAATGGAAAATGTCTTTATTATTACCGGCGTTATTTTAT
The DNA here is from genome assembly GCF_040886645.1 of Enterococcus sp. GC34. NCBI lineage: Bacteria > Bacillati > Bacillota > Bacilli > Lactobacillales > Enterococcaceae > Enterococcus > Enterococcus sp. GC34. The sequence goes on along the minus strand of NZ_JBFOEF010000007.1, from coordinate 12,948 downwards.
TCATTACAACGTTGTTGACTATCTTTTTAGTTAAAGAAGATTTTCAACCAGTTGAGAAAAAGGATTTATTAACGACGAAAGAAATTTTTAGTAAGATGGATCATGTTTCAGTATTGATTGGTTTGTTTGTGACTACGTTAATTTTACAATTAGGAATTACAAGTATCAGCCCAATCTTAACGCTATATATTCGATCTTTAAGTGGCGATACAGAGAATGTATTATTTGTTAGTGGTTTGATTGTTTCGATTGCCGGCGTTTCAGCAATTATTTCTTCTCCAACTTTGGGAAAAATTGGGGACCGCATTGGGAACCAAAAAGTTTTATTAGGCGGATTAATTCTTTCTTTTATTTGTTACATTCCCATGGCGTTTGTGCAAACACCTTTTCAGTTAGGTGTTTTACGATTCCTTTTAGGTTTTTCAACAGGTGCTTTAATGCCATCAATCAATACGTTAATTAGTAAAATAACGCCAACAGAGGGCGTAAGTAGAGTTTATAGTTACAATCAGATGTGTAGTAATTTCGGTCAAGTTTTAGGACCGATGGTAGGGTCAACAGTTGCCCATGGTTTTGGCTATTCTTCTGTTTTTCTGGTAACCGCTTGTTTCGTTTTAGGAAACATTGGGTTGTCCTTCTTTAATTTCCGAAAAGTTTTAAATAAAAAGCTCTAAACAGTTGAAAAGATAAAAAAACCAGTTACAATAACTTTAGTAACTGGTTTTTTCTTATTTAACAGGTTTGGTTTCTTTCGGTACTGCAAAGTGTGCAATTAATAAAATAATAACGGCTGTTGCCAACGATAGAATCGTTGTCATTTTAAAGTCGTATGAACCACCAGATAATGCACCGCCGATATATCCAACGACTTGGCCTAATGCGAAGGTCCAGAAAAATACAACAAGATAACGCATATGAGCACCTCTTTTCTAGCTCTTAGTTTAGCATATTTTCTTTAAAAGTAAAGAATCCGCGATAGGAAAATAAGAGAAGAGGCAAAAAATAGCAAGGATTCAAAAAGGAGCTGTCCAATGTCATTTCCACAATTACATACCGTTACTTCCTATTCGCTTTTATCTAGTACGGTTAGGATTCGTTCCTATGTAAAACAAGCGAAAGCGTTAGGTTATCAAACATTAGCGATTACCGATATCAATGTCTTGCATGGGGCGGTTGAATTTTATGAAGCATGCCAAGAAGCGGGAATTCAACCAATTATCGGTTTAAGATTAGAATATACCCCAGCAGAAAAAGAAGGGCATTCCGAGTTGCTTTTATTTGCTAAAAATTTAAAAGGTTATCAGCAATTAATGCAACTATCTAGCAGCAAAATGACGACAGAGGGTCCCTTTTACTTAGCGGAACATCAATCCTTATTAAGTGATTTATTTGCCGTGACTTTGTCAGCCAAAGGAGAAGTCGCCCAAACATTTTTTGAAGATGAACAACAAGCGGTTCACACTTTCCAACAACTTGCTTCATATTTTGATCCCCAGTCGTTATTTGTTGAACATTCTTTTTCAATGAATCAACAACGCAATCCAGCGCTCTTTTCTTTTTACCAAAGAGAACAATTACCTGGCGTGGCTTTGCAAGAGGTACGTCATTTAACAAGGGAAGAAGGCTTTGCCGTAACTGTTCTTGAGAGCATCAAAGAAAATAATCAATTGAATATTACAAGTCAAACACCGGAAATAGAAGGTCTGAATTACTTGCGTGAAGCAGAGACGACGATGGAACAAATGCTTCAAATAGCTGGTGCAGAAGTGGTCCAGAATACGATTCAGCTAGCTGGAAATTGCCGAGTTGACATTCCTTTACATCAAAAATTATTACCGCATTTTCCTGTGCCTGATAATCAAACGGCTGGTTCTTATTTACGCACATTGTGTTTAGAAAAATTACCAGAAAGAGTGCCTCATCTAAATGAAGTTTACCAAAAACGATTAGAAAAAGAGTTAACCATCATTCACAATATGGGCTTTGATGATTACTTTTTAATCGTTTGGGATGTGATGGACTTCTGTCATAACAATCAAATTGTTACAGGCGCTGGCCGAGGTTCAGCTGCAGGCTCTTTAGTGTCCTATGTGCTATCAATTACAGATGTAGATCCAATCAAATATGATTTGCTTTTTGAACGTTTTTTGAATCCAGAACGCTACACGATGCCCGATATTGATTTAGATATTCCTGATAATCGGCGGGAGGAAGTTTTAGCTTATGTCAGTCAAAAATATGGTCATTATCACATGGCGCAAATTGCCACGTTTGGTACGATGGCTGCGAAAATGGTTTTACGGGACGTTGCACGTGTTTTCGGGTTGTCCCAGAGTGAAGCGAATCGTTGGTCGGCAGCTGTCCCAAACAAGCTGAAAATTACGTTAGAAGAAGCGTACCAAGAGTCGAAACGGATGCAAGAATTGGTCAATTTTTCACCAAATAATCAATTGCTCTATAAAACAGCTGTTCAGCTAGAAGGATTGCCTCGCCATGTTTCTACGCACGCAGCAGGTGTGGTAATTAGTGATGAAAATCTTTTGAATTTGGTTCCGTTACAACCAGGATCGAATGAAATTTTATTGACCCAATTTACTATGAATGATGTTGAAAAAATTGGTCTTCTGAAAATGGATTTCTTGGGCTTAAGAAATTTATCCATCATTGATGATACCCTCACAGCTGTTAAACGCGTCTATAATCAAACCATTCGTTTGAATCAGATTCCATTAGATGACGAAACAACGCTGGCTTTATTTAGAAAAGGGGAAACAAGTGGCGTTTTCCAGTTTGAATCTGCTGGAATTCGGAATGTATTAAGAAAATTAGGGCCAACTAGCATTGAAGATATTGCTGCTGTCAATGCCCTGTATCGTCCTGGTCCGATGCAAAATATTGATGTTTTCATCCGCCGAAAAAAAGGCTTGGAACAAATTAGTTATCCAGAGCCTAGTCTCGCCCCCATTTTAGAAAATACGTACGGAATTATTGTTTACCAAGAGCAGATTATGCAAGTTGCTGCGAAAATGGCTGGCTTCTCTTTAGGGCAAGCTGACATTTTACGTCGGGCCATTAGTAAAAAGAAAAAAGATGTGCTAGATGAAGAACGAAATCATTTTGTTAATGGTGCGCTACAACAAGGCTATCCCAAAGAAACAGCTAACCAAGTGTACGATTATATTGAGCGCTTTGCTAATTATGGCTTTAACCGCTCGCATGCATTTGCCTATTCCTTTATTGGTTTTCAAATGGCTTACTTGAAGGTTCATTATCCGAGTGCTTTTTATGTCGCATTGTTGCATTCTGTTCGTCATAATCCAACAAAAATTAAAGAATATATTGGCGAAGCTAGAAAAAACAAGCAGACGATTTTGCAGCCGTCAATTAACCAAAGTCACTACAGCTTTTACCTAAATCAGCAACAGCAAATTTTATTTGGTTTTAGTTCTTTAAAAGGAATCCGCCGAGACTTCATTCAAAATATTTTAAATGAACGCCGAGAAAATGGACCGTACAAAACGTTCGATGAGTTTCTTTTGCGAATTGACCGTAAGTGGTTGAAAGTTGAAAATATCGAACCATTGATTGCCATCGGTGCATTTGACGAAATTGCACCCAATCGCCGTCAATTAGCGGTAGGTTTAGAGAGTAATATCCAAAGTATTCTTCTCAGCGGTGGTAGTATGGATTTGTTAGAAACGTTGAAGCCAAAGGAAGAAGAAATTGTCGATTATCCGCTAGAAGAGCGACTAGAACAAGAAGAACAATATTTAGGGGTCTATTTATCAGGACATCCGACAGAAGAGTTCAAAAAAACACGCTTAGCCAAGCAAACGCAACTTGTTCATGAACTTGTTGAAAATCAGCCCACGAAATTATTGATTTATGTCAAAAACATTCGGACGATTCGGACCAAAAAGGGAGAACAAATGGCCTTTGTTGATGGGGATGATACAACAGGAAGTATTTCACTAACGTTGTTCCCAACTGTTTTTCGCCAGTTAAGACAGAGTGTCGAGAAAGGGCAAGTTTATTATGTGGAAGGAAAAGTGGAACGCAGTACGTACAATCAAGAATTGCAAATATTGGTTCAACGAATAGAAAAAGCCCAACAAGTAGAAACATCAATTAGTGACGAAACGTGTTTTATCAGAATTACAAAAGATGTCGAACAAACGGACGTTTTTCAGAAAATGAAAGAGGTACTCAGTCGTCACGCTGGACACATTCCAGTGATTGTCTATTTTGAAAAAACAGGTAAGAAAATAGTATTAAATGAAGAAAATTGGGTCGCTCATACAAGCGCTAGTCAGCAACAATTAGCTTACGTTTTAGGCGAGCAAAACGTCATTTTCAAATGATTTACGGTAAAAAATACTAGTTGTTTTCAACTTTTTTCATTTTTTTCTTCTTAACTCAAGACATTTTGGTTCTTTAATGGTAAAATGAATGACGTAATATTTTTGTATATCAATTTTTGCGAAAAGGTTTCTTTTGGCAGTTGAAAGTATATTATATGAGGTGAAATAGCGAATGAAACGCATTGGTATTTTAACCAGCGGGGGAGATGCCCCTGGAATGAACGCTGCAATTCGTGCAGTCGTACGCAAAAGTATTTTTGATGGAATCGAAGTTTACGGTATTAACTATGGATTTGCCGGTTTAGTCGCAGGCGACATCCGTCGTTTAGATGTTGCTGACGTTGGCGATAAGATTCAACGTGGTGGAACATTCTTGTATTCTGCTCGTTATCCTGAATTTGCTACTGAAGAAGGGCAATTAAAAGGAATCGAACAATTGAAAAAATTCGGTATTGAAGGCTTAGTTGTTATTGGTGGAGACGGTTCTTATCATGGCGCAATGGCTTTGACAAAACGTGGTTTCCCCGCTGTTGGAATTCCTGGAACAATTGATAATGATATTCCTGGAACAGATTTCACAATCGGTTTTGATACAGCGATTAACACTGTTTTGGAATCAATTGACCGAATTCGTGATACAGCGACTTCCCATGTTCGTACATTCGTTATCGAAGTAATGGGACGTAACGCTGGTGATATCGCATTGTGGTCAGGCGTGGCAGGCGGAGCAGATGAAATCATTATTCCTGAACATGATTTTGATATGAAAAACGTTGCCAAACGTATTCAAGAAGGCCGCGACCGCGGGAAAAAACATTGCTTAATCATTTTAGCAGAAGGCGTAATGGGCGGAAATGAATTTGCTGATAAACTTTCTGAATATGGTGATTTCCATACGCGTGTATCAATTTTAGGACACGTGGTTCGTGGGGGCTCGCCAAGTGCTCGTGACCGTGTATTAGCAAGTAAATTTGGGTCATATGCTGTTGAACTTCTAAAAGAAGGCAAAGGCGGTTTATGTATCGGTATGTTAGATAACCAAGTAGTTGCAGCTGATATTATTGACACGTTAGAAAACAATAAACACAAACCAGATTTATCTCTTTATGAGTTAAATCATGAAATTTCTTTTTAATCTTGTATATTAGCTAATCTTATTAGCTTTGTATAAACAAATTTGGAATAGGAGCGTTTTAGTAATGAAAAAAACGAAAATCGTATGTACGATTGGACCAGCTAGTGAATCCGTTGATATGCTAGTAAACTTAATTAATGCAGGTATGAATGTTTGCCGTTTGAACTTTTCACATGGTGACTACGAAGAGCATGGTGCTCGTATTAAAAACATTCGTGAAGCTGTAAAAATTACAGGGAAACGCGTAGCGATCTTACTAGATACAAAAGGTCCTGAAATCCGCACAAATGACATGGAAAATGGCGCAATCACAATGAAAATTGGTGATTCAGTACGTATTTCTATGACAGAAGTTTTAGGAACAAATGAAAAATTCTCAATCACTTATCCAGAATTAATCAATGATGTAAACGTAGGTTCACACATTCTTTTAGATGATGGTTTAATCGATTTAGAAGTAACTGATATCGACCGTGATGCAAACGAAATCGTAACAGTTGTTAAAAACGAAGGCGTCTTGAAAAACAAAAAAGGCGTTAACGTACCAGGCGTTTCTGTAAACTTACCAGGGATCACTGAAAAAGATGCTAACGATATCCGTTTCGGAATTGGTCAAGGAATTGACTTTATCGCAGCTAGCTTCGTTCGTCGTGCTTCTGACGTTTTAGAAATCACTAAAATTTTAGAAGAAGAAAACGCAACACACATCCAAATCATTCCTAAAATCGAAAACCAAGAAGGTATCGATAATATCGATGAAATCTTAAAAGTTTCTGATGGTTTAATGGTTGCTCGTGGTGACATGGGTGTTGAAATTCCAACAGAAGATGTTCCAGTTGTCCAAAAAGCTTTAATTAAAAAATGTAATGCTTTAGGTAAACCAGTTATCACTGCAACACAAATGTTAGATTCAATGCAACGTAACCCACGTCCAACACGTGCGGAAGCAAATGACGTAGCAAACGCAATCTACGATGGAACAGATGCAGTAATGTTATCAGGCGAAACTGCAGCAGGGGATTACCCATTAGAAGCTGTTCAAACAATGGCTCGTATTGCAGTTCGTACAGAAGAAACATTAGTTAACCAAGATTCATTCGCATTGAAATTATATAGCAAAACAGATATGACTGAAGCAATCGGACAATCTGTTGGCCATACAGCACGTAATTTGGGTATCCAAACAATCGTTGCGGCAACAGAATCAGGCCATACAGCACGTATGATCTCTAAATACCGTCCAAAAGCACATATCGTTGCAATTACGTTCTCAGAACAAAAAGCACGTAGCTTATCATTATCATGGGGTGTTTACGCAACAGTTGCTGACAAACCATCAAGCACAGATGAAATGTTTAACTTAGCTTCAAAAGTATCACAAGAAGAAGGTTATGCTTCAGAAGGTGATTTAATCATTATCACTGCTGGTGTTCCAGTTGGCGAAAAAGGCACAACAAACTTAATGAAAATTCAAATGATCGGTTCTAAATTAGTTCAAGGTCAAGGTGTCGGTGAAGAAGCAATTATTGCAAAAGCCGTTGTTGCAGGAACTGCTGAAGAAGCAGTTGCTAAAGCGACTGAAGGAGCTATTTTAGTTACAAAAACAACAGATAAAGAATACATGCCTGCAATTGAAAAAGCATCAGCATTAGTTGTTGAAGAAGGTGGTTTAACTTCTCATGCAGCTGTTGTAGCGATTGCACAAAATATTCCAGTTATCGTAGGTGCTGCAGATGCAACATCATTAATTAATAATGACGAAGTGATTACTGTTGATCCTCGTCGTGGTATTGTTTACCGCGGAGCAACAACAGCTATCTAAGTCTAATTAATTCAATCATTTGATTTTAAGCAATATGTACTCGGACGCAAAGCTGGGACAAACCGATTCGTCAGTTTGTCTCAGCTTTTTTTACAAGGAAGACAGTGGTATGAAATGTTCAGAAAACACGTATTCAGTAAATAAAGAGTTGGGCGCAAATAGTAAAATTATGTCTTAGTTTTAAATTATTTATGTTATTTCACACAAAAATTTTGTTATTTAATTAAATAAGCGCTAAGTTATCTTCAACAGAAAAACAATTATAAAAAAAACGAAAGAAAAACAGGAAATAAGAAAGGGCTGTCAAGAAAATTTCATTGACAAAGCTTTCATACCCCTGTATAATAGCTTTTGTTGCTTAGGAGTGATAATTATGAAGTGGTCTTTGTTAGAATTAAATAAATACAAAGAAGAGCCGCTAGTGTTTTCAGAAACATTGCATCTTAAAGAAGAGCTTCTTCAACGAGATGATACCTTGTTGGATGTAAGTCCAATCAAAGTAGAAGGCTTATTAGCAGTCAATAAATCAGAATATTTACTTCATTACACTATTCAGGTAACTGTAACCGTTCCTTCATCCCGTTCTTTAGAACCTGTGGCTTTGCCAATGCAAATCATGGTCGATGAAGTCTTTATGACAAAAGAACAAATGGATACAAGAGATGAACGATTTGCAGCTGAAGAGATTATTTTATTGGACAAGCCAACAATTGATTTAGATGAATCTGTCGAAGACAACATTCTATTGTCCATTCCAATTCAAGTGCTTACAGAAGAAGAACAAAACAGTCAAGAAATGCCAAGTGGCAATGACTGGGAAGTGATTTCAGAAGAAGCATATTTGGAAAGTAAGCAGAAAGCAGCAGAACAAACAGTGGATCCTCGTCTGGCTAAACTATCAGAATTACTCAGCGATAATGCTGAAGAGGAAGATAACAGCTAGGTTGGAATATATTGTGTATGTAAATACACGCATCTTTACAAGGAGGTGGAACAACAATGGCAGTACCAGCTAGAAGAACTTCTAAAGCGAAAAAAGCAAAACGTCGCACACACTACAAATTAACAATCAAAGGCTTAAATGCATGCTCAAACTGTGGTGAAATGAAAAAAAGCCATCACGTATGTCCAGCATGTGGTCACTACGATGGAAAAGACGTAATGTCTAAAGAAGCATAAGCATAAAAACATTTTTTGAAATGTTGAATCCCCTAGGCTAACCATGGAGCCTAGGGGATTTGTATTTTTTTAAGAAAATATGAAGAAATTGGAAATTTATTGGCACTATATTGTTTTCATATGAAAGATAGTGCGTTATAATAGTGAGGATTATAAGAGAATGCTCATAGAATTTTCGTTGATTATAATATAGGAGGTCATAAAATGACAAAACAACAATTTGGCGTAGTCGGCATGGCTGTCATGGGAAAAAATCTTGCTTTAAACATTGAAAGCAGAGGCTATACAGTTGCGCTGTATAACCGTACAGGATCAAAAACAACAGAAGTGGTTGAAGAACATCCTGACAAAAACTTTCAAGCAACATACTCAATTGAGGAATTTGTGAATGCAATTGAAAAACCTCGTCGAATTATGTTGATGGTTAAAGCTGGACCTGCAACAGATGCGACAATCCAAGAATTGTTACCACACCTTGATAAAGGCGACATCTTAATTGATGGCGGTAATACGTTCTTCAAAGACACAATGCGACGTAATGAAGAACTAGCAAACTCAGGAATTAACTTTATTGGTACTGGCGTTTCTGGCGGAGAAGAAGGAGCCTTGAAAGGACCATCTATCATGCCTGGCGGACAAAAAGAAGCGTATGAGTTAGTTGCGCCAATTCTTGAAAAAATTTCAGCTAAAGCAGAAGACGGTGAACCATGTGTGACTTACATTGGCCCAAATGGTGCTGGACATTATGTAAAAATGGTTCATAATGGGATTGAATATGGGGACATGCAATTAATTGCTGAATCCTACGATTTAATGAAACAAATCTTAGGTTTATCTGTTGATGAAATGGCAGAGATTTTCAAAGAATGGAACGAAGGCGAATTAGACAGTTACCTTATTGAGATCACGGCTGACATTTTGACACGTAAAGATGATGAAGGAACCGACCAACCAATCGTTGATGTTATTCTTGATGCAGCAGGCAACAAAGGAACAGGTAAATGGACAAGCCAAAGTGCGTTAGATCTTGGCGTACCATTACCATTAATTACAGAATCAGTATTTGCACGTTTTATTTCGGCTTACAAAGAAGAACGCGTAAAAGCAAGTGGCATTTTATCAAAACCTGCAGCTTTTAACTTTGCAGGCGATAAAAAAGAATTGATTGAAAAAATTCGCGAAGCATTATACTTTAGTAAATTAATGAGTTATGCGCAAGGTTTTGCACAACTCCGTGCAGCTTCTGAAGAATACGGATGGGATTTACCATTTGGTGAAATTGCAAAAATCTGGCGAGCAGGTTGCATTATCCGTGCACAATTCTTACAAAAAATTACCGATGCATATGAAAAAAATCCAGCACTTGAAAACTTGTTGTTAGATGAATACTTCGTAGAAATTACGAAAAAATATCAACAAGCCGTTCGTGAAGTTGTTGCGATTGCTGTTCAAGCAGGTGTTCCTGTACCAACATTCTCATCTGCAATTGCTTATTACGATTCTTATCGTTCAGATCGCTTACCAGCGAATTTAATTCAAGCACAACGTGATTACTTCGGTGCTCATACGTACGAACGCACAGACAAAGAAGGAATCTACCATTACAGCTGGTACAACGAAGAATAAACACGCTGGAGACCATGAGTGTGGCTCACCATGCTCATGGTTTTACTGTGGCTTAAAAAAGAACCAGACAGATTGAGTAGTAATTCTCTAATAAGTAGTAAGGAATAAAAAGGTTGAGCTTGAGTATAGCTTTTAAAGAGAAAGGACAATTAATCAAATGAGCAACATTTTAATTATTGAAGATGAAAAGAACTTAGCGAGATTCGTTGAGCTTGAATTAAAACATGAGGGGTATACGACAGAAGTACACTACAATGGTCGTACAGGGTTGGAAGCCGCTCTTAACAACGAATGGGATGCTATCCTTCTTGATTTGATGTTACCAGAATTGAATGGATTAGAAGTATGTCGCCGTGTTCGCCAAGTGAAAAATACACCAATTATTATGATGACTGCGCGTGATTCAGTAATTGACCGTGTTTCTGGTTTAGACCATGGAGCGGATGATTATATTGTTAAACCATTTGCAATTGAAGAATTGTTAGCTCGTTTACGTGCGTTACTTCGTCGTATTGATATTGAGGGCGATAAAAACGTTGCAAAACAAACAACGATTACATATCGTGACTTAACAATTGAAAAAGAAAATCGTGTCGTTCGTCGTAATTCTGAAATGATTGAATTAACAAAACGCGAATACGAATTACTATTAACGCTAATGGAAAACGTGAACGTTGTCTTGGCACGTGATGTGTTACTAAATAAAGTTTGGGGCTATGAAACAGAAGTAGAAACAAACGTTGTGGATGTGTATATCCGCTACTTACGAAATAAAATTGACGTACCTGGAGAAGAAAGCTACATCCAAACTGTCCGTGGAACTGGCTACGTTATGCGTTCGTGAGAACTAATTAATGAAAAGAACGATTAAAAAAGAACTGGAAGGCCCATCTTTAACTATAAAGTGGGCTTTCGCAAGTTCTTTCTTTATATTTGTAGTTTTTACCATTTTTGCGGTGATTACCTATAAGTCTTCTGTCAGTCTTATTGTTGCCAAAGAAAAGGAAAATGTCGAAGCAACGATTGCAGAAGTAACAAATCGATTAGCTAATGCCAATGAAAATTTAACGGTAACAGACGTTTTTGACTATTTAAAAACGCCGAGTGAAAGAGATGAAAACTACTATAATAAGCATACAGCAGTAGAAGGTTCGTTTATGGAAATGGACAGTTTCATATCTGAACTAGGACAACCAGAACTTTATTTATCTGTGTATGACACAAACCAAAAACTAGTTTTTAAAACGCAAAATGAATATGATAAGTTATTACAATTGGATCGACAATTACCTGTTGTTCGAACCGTTTTTGATAAAACCGGTTTTTATTCCGTGGAACCTATTTTTTCAAAAGAAACACGAGAAAAGATTGGCTATATTCAAGCGTTTTATGAACTTTCTTCTTTTTATGAAATTCGTAATCATTTATTATTAACGCTTGTAGTTCTAGAAGTGATTTCTTTGATTGTAAGTAGTGTCTTAGGCTTTATCCTCTCTTCTTATTTCTTAAAACCATTAAAAGTATTGAGAGACACGATGGATACAATCCGCAAAGACCCGCAATCAGATGTCCACATGCCGGAGATTAATACGAGAGATGAGTTAGCAGATATTTCGGAAATCTTTAATGAAATGTTAGATCGTATGAGACGCTATATCGAACAACAAGAGCAGTTTGTTGAAGATGTTTCCCATGAATTAAGAACGCCCGTTGCGATTATGGAAGGCCATTTAAACCTTTTAAATCGTTGGGGAAAAGACGATCCTGAAATTTTAGATGAATCATTAAAGGCCAGTTTACAAGAAATTAGTCGTATGAAGAGTTTGGTCCAAGAAATGCTTGACCTTTCACGCGCTGAACAAGTGGACACCCAATATGCAAATGAACGAACAGATGCTAAACAAGTAGTCTACCAAGTATTTAATAACTTCCAATTGGTTTATCCTGAATTTCATATCACATTAGATGATGATTTACCGACTGAAGTTGAACTGAAAATCTATCGTAATCACTTTGAACAATTGCTAATTATTCTATTAGATAATGCGATTAAATATTCAACAGATCGAAAAGAAGTGCATATTTCCATTTCTCGAACGATGAATGAATTTGAAATAGCTGTGCAAGATTTTGGTGAAGGAATCACTGAAGAAGACTTGGAGAAAATATTTGATCGATTCTACCGAGTAGATAAAGCCCGTGCAAGAAATAAAGGTGGTAATGGCTTAGGTCTATCGATTGCAAAACAATTAGTCGAAAACTATAAAGGACGTATTGATGCAGAAAGTGTATTGCATCAAGGAACGATCTTTAGAATTTTTATTCCAATCGCTGGAATAAAAGAAGAGAGCAACGTACAATAAAGTACGTTGCTTTTTTTTACGAATGATTAACGAACATTTCAGTAAGAGAAAAGGGATTATAAGATAAAGAAACGAATGTTTTCTTTGTAGAAAATATTCATCGTTCGAAATTGAAAAAAATGTTATTTTTCTGCAAAATAATAGTTGCGTTTTAGAAAAATCCTTGGTATATTAATATCTGTTCTGACAAACAGTTCGTTAAGAAAAAAGTTTTAAAAAGTTGAAAATTTTTCTTGACGAAAAGATAAATAACATGTTAGAATAACAAAGTCGTTAAAGAGATTGCTTTTAAATCAATCATTTGATCAAAAAAACTTGTTATAAAATAACAAAAAAGTTTTAAAAAGTTGTTGACAAACAACTGAGTTAATGATAAGATATAGAAGTTGTCACAACAGACGACAACGACCAAGCAAAACAACTTGAAAAAACTTTTTAAAAAAAGTTCTTGACATTCAAACA